>JBGUQP010000233.1:0-13732 GCA_045131145.1 Lachnospiraceae bacterium
ACAATGGATGTGATCTCCTACGAGAAGGGCACCTATAATAACGGAAACGGATACGGAACCGTAGTCATAAGAGGATCTGAGGAAGGCAATGCCTATTTAAGGATACAGGATGCAAAAACCAATTCCTATGAGGATATAGCCATCCTGTTCACCCCTGCCGGAGATGGAGTCGATATAGTAAACACAAACGGTCTGTTCACTTTCCTGGATGAATCGGGAAAGGTATGCAAGTCGAGCGGCAGGAGCTGGATGTTTGGAAAGGATATAAAAACTTACAGCAGGAGCGCTATACCGCCCCATAACGGAGTGCTGGCAAGCGGCAAGCCGGGTACGAGCTTTAAATTTGTCACAGAAGCGGAGACCATAGCCTTAAGCTTCGACGGGGAAGTGATCGTTGACAGTGACCTTCCCGGCTTTACACATGTCACGGTATCCGGCGAAGGGGAGAGAAAGCTTATAAGCTTCGGTTCAAACCCGACGAATGAGAGACATACGGTAACAATAACCGTAAAGAAGGCCGGGTTATCAGGTACTTATGCTGACTTTGATACTCTGCAGGAGTATTATTCGGGCGATATGATCGATGCGAAAGGATCGGAAAATAAAGCATCGCTTACCATGAGCTGGGATACTCATTTTCCTGCAAAGGGGAGCATGAGAGACGGGCAGGTCTACGAAACTGCCATCCATATTTCCTGCAAAAACGATCTCTCTGCCAGCCGTGAGCTTTCGATAGACAGGAAGAGCTCGTCAGTGACCGATCTTGGGTTGGTAAAAGAGTCGAAAGGACACTATACCTGGAAGGTGCGCATTAAAGGGAACGGTAAAGCTGAATTCAAGGTGACAGATTCCTCCGGAAACAGCAACCGGCTGGTCCTTGACGTTGACTGGTGGAAGGAAGATACGGCTTCTTCCGAAATAAAGTCATCAAGCATTGCACTTCCCTACTACGTTAAGAAGTATCCGGATATCGTCTTCAGCAGCGTATCTGCATTGACGGGAGTGAAAGAGATCCTCGACCACAAGTGGATGAGTGCTTCATGGAATAAGGCAGAAGGTGCCGTAAATGTAAAGATAGATGAAGATGCTCCTGTGGATCCAATGGATGTTTTCGTTCTGGATGTCGACAGATTTATCGGACTCATTGAAGGCGATTATGATCAGGATGATCTTCCGATCCCCTTAAAGATCGCAAGGGGAACCGGAAAATCAATACAGGTTTCCGGGGACCGGGACTATATCGTGATTGCAGGGGTTGACAAGCCTGTGGCAGATGATCCCGCTAATGACTACAGGATCATACGTGACGACGGAACGGAAGAGAATTACAATCCGGATGATGAGACCTACTTTAACATTGAATATGTGAAAGTCGTGGATGATTCCTTACCGGAGCCGGAGGAAAGAGTGCCGGAGGTGGGTAATCTCAAGGACAACAGGCTTACCTTTGACCAGATATACGACGGCGATATCCTGTATCTTCTGAAGGGTGGGAAATACACTTATGAGGAAGGGCTTACCATAACCTGCTACACCAGGAATGCCCTTACCCAAAATGCCAGGACACATGCACTGAAGGTGGCAAAAGACTCACTCATTACCTTAAGAAAGGGAAGTGAAGAGAAGACGGTCATCCTGCGGGCGATAACACTTAAGAAAAAGACCGTTACCGTAAACAGCAGAAGGACTTCCGTAAGCCTTGCAGATCTGTTTGATGGGGCTGAGGGTATGCTGCCTGACGTTCAGGGCGGGAAATATGCCGTATCCGTGAAGAGTGATAAGAAGGGGATCCTTAGTTGGAATGACTTTACGGCAGAGGAAGGTAAAATTATTGACTTAAACGATCTTGCAGTGGATTCCAACGGAAATAAAGGAAGTGCCGTGATCTCAGCCACCTTTGGCGGCAAGACCTACAATGCCACGGTTAAGTGCAGCGGATACCCGGTGCTTAATGGGCCGGAAGGAAGTATTGTGCAGAAGCTTGATACGACCGACGCCTTGGGTGACCATGTACTAACCTTCGATTCGGTTGAGAACGGGGACACGCTGATCCTTCTGAAGAACGGGCAATACGCTCTCGAGGATGGCGTTGCAATGGAGCCTGTGGGAGATAAGTACAAAGATGCCATAAAGGTCATGGTGCATAAGAAAACCGGTATCAGGCGGCTGAAGCTGAATAAAGAGGCCCCTGTAAAGCTGACTAAAACCGTAAACGGAGAAACAAAAGAAAAGACGATCCTCATTAACTTCGTAAGCATAAAGAAGAAGAACGCAGTGCTTCAAAATGAGGGGGATAAGCTGACTCTCGATAAGCTGTTTACGGAAGGCTACGAGATCCTTCCGGACTTATCGGAAAATGGCAGCTACGGTGGATATGCGGTTACCGTGACCGATAAGAAGGGCATCCTGAGTATTGAGGATAATTCCTTACCGGCCGTATCGGAAGAAGGCATTACAACGCTCGAGGATTTTGTGGTGAAGCATGACGGCAGAAAGGGGAGTGCGACCATAAGCGTAACCTTTGCGGGTAAGACCTTTAAAACCACCGTGCGGTGTAAATAGAGGAAAGCTTTTGATAAATGGATGCAGAAATAATTAAACAGTTTAATAAACTGGAAAACATCGAACCGGCAGATCCCGAGGTTTACGACAGGATACTTAAGCGTTGGGACGGTATAGCCAAGCCCTTAAGGGGCTTGGGCCGGTTCGAGGAGATAACTGCAAGGATAGGAGCGGTGCTTCATACGGATGATATAGACATCCGCAGGAGGGCAGCTGTTGTTATGTGTGCGGATAACGGGATAGTTAAGGAGGGCATAAGCCAGTCCGGACAGGATGTTACGGCCGCGGTCGCAGGCTGGATGGGCCGCATGGAGAGCTCCGTATGCCGGATGGCCGAGAGGGCAGGCGTTGATATCATTCCTGTTGATATTGGCATAAACACTGAGGGTTCTCCCGAGGGAGTCATCAATAAGAAGGTAAGAAGGGGAACCGGCAACTTCCTAAAGGGCCCTGCGATGAGTGAGGATGACCTTGCGCAGGCGATTAATTCCGGGATCGGCCTTGTCCGTGACTGTAAGGATAAGGGGTATACCATCATCGCAACGGGCGAGATGGGGATAGGGAATACGACGACTTCGGCTGCCGTGTGTGCGGCCCTTTTGGGACTTGACCCTGTCAAAGTCACGGGCCGCGGGGCAGGCCTTGATGATGAGGGCCTGCTAAGAAAGCTCGAAGTGATAAGACGGGGACTTAACCTCCATGATCTTATAAATACCGGTAATATATGTGCCGACATGACAAATAATGAAAACTCTTCATTTAGGGAATTCACCCTAAGGGTTCTCCGTACGGTCGGAGGCCTTGATATAGCAGGTTTGACAGGCGTATTCCTTGGCGGAGCATTATATAATATCCCGATCGTCATAGACGGCTTCATCAGTGCCGTTGCGGCTCTTGCGGCCGAACGCATTCTTCCCGGAACGAGGGAAGTCATGATCGCCTCCCACCTTGGAAGGGAAGAGGGGATGAAGTATATATTTGATGACCTTAGCCTTAAACCGGTCATAGACGCCGACATGGCCCTTGGCGAAGGGACAGGGGCAGTTATGCTCTTTCCCCTGCTAGATACTGTGCTTGAGCTGTATAACAGGGGTCTTAAGTTTCAGGAAACGGAAGTAGATCAATACAGGCATTTTTGAATTAGACAGAAAACGCCATAAATCCTTGTATATGATATGAATATTTTGTACAATATTAATAACTGTTAAGAATACATATGTAATGAGAATGCTGTGCCTGATGAAGTGACCTGCAATACGATAAGGAACCGGAAAGCAAAGGGTATACTATGGATACAAATGAGAATATCATGAATGAAGATGCCGTATCGGCTGATACCAATACAGAAGGGATGCTGCGGGAGAAGAGCTATTTCCGCGAGATGAATTACGACCGCCTGACCGGCCTTCCAAGCATGACCTATTTCTTCAAGCTGGCTGAAGTGGGCAGGAACAACATGCACAGCCAGGATATAGCTTCGGTCTTTGCCTATATCGATTTCAAGGGCATGAAATATTATAATTCCAAATACGGATTTGCCGAGGGTGATACTCTCATCAAGGAATTCGCAGCCGTTCTTGCCGATGCGTTCGGTAAGGAGAACTGCAGCCGGTTCGGACAGGATCATTTTGCCGTGTTTACAAGGGCTGAAGGTCTTCAGGACAAGCTTAAGAAGGTGTTCAGGGATGCAAGGCACTTAAACGGAGGGAAGTCACTCCCGGTCAGGGCAGGTATCTATCCCGACTCCATGGGACTTGTTGAGGTGTCACTTGCCTGTGACAGGGCCAAGTATGCAAGCAAGGCCAGACCGGATACAAACAGTTCCTATTTCAATTATTATGATGACCGTATGCTGTCGAGGGAGTTGAACCGGCAGTATATAGTTGATAATATAGACCGGGCTATCGAAGAAAACTGGGTTACTGCCTTCTACCAGCCTATCGTGCGTACGACCAACAGAAAGGTATGCGACGAGGAGGCTCTGGCCAGATGGATCGACCCGGAAAAGGGCATGCTGTCCCCGGCCGACTTTATCCCCATCCTTGAGGATACCAAGCTTATCTACAAGGTTGATCTTCACATAGTGGACACCATAATAAAGAGGATCAAATACCAGCTGGAGAACGGGATCACCTGTGCTCCCATTTCAATAAACCTGTCAAGGACCGATTTTGAAACCTGCGATATCGTTGAGGAGATAAACAGCCGTTTTGAGGCGGCGGGGGTCGATAAGGAGCTTATTACGGTGGAGATCACCGAGAGCGTTGTAGGCGGCAACTTCGAATTTATGAAGGAGAGGATAACCAGGTTCCAGGAACTGGGTTTCAAGGTGTGGATGGATGATTTCGGAAGCGGTTATTCATCCCTTGACCTCCTTCAGGAGATGCAGTTTGACCTTATCAAGTTCGACATGCGTTTCATGAGACAGTTTGAAACATCACCCAGGTCAAGGGTCATCCTTACCGAGCTTATGAGAATGGTCCAGAAGCTTGGTATCGAATCCATATGCGAAGGCGTAGAGACCGCGGAACAGGCCGACTTCCTAGGGGAGATCGGATGTACCAAGATGCAGGGCTATTTCTTCTCAAAGCCGGTTCCCGTGGAGGATATATGGGAGAAGGTTAAGGGCAATGGCCTTAAGTTTGGTTACGAAAATCCTGATGAGACCCTGTATTACAGGACGATAGGAACCATTAACCTTTATGATATGGGTTCTTTAGCCAATGAAGAGAATGAAGGGGACAAGCGTTATTTTGATACGATCCCCATGGCGATATATGAATATGACGGAACGGTCCTTAATATCATAAGGACCAATAAGTCCTACAGGGAATTCCTGAGCCGCTACTTCTGGGACGGTTACGGTGGAAGCAGGGGGGATGTAGGTAATCTGAAGCTTGATATCCAGTTAAGGCTGGTAAACATCATTAAGGAATGTTCGCAAGTGGACCACCGGGTATTTCTTGACCATAAAATGCCGGATGGAGCGTCATTGCATGCCATGGTCAGGAAGGTTGTCGATAATCCGGTGACCGGCCTTTCGGCCTATGCTCTTGTGATCCTTGATATCACACCAAATAAGGATGATCAGGTGACCTTTGCCAATGTGGCCGAGGCTCTTTCTTCCGACTATATTTATCTTTACCATGTGAATATAGAAACAGGAAAATACATTGAGTATTCGCATGACAGCGGCGGACGGGGCTTATCTGCGGAGCGGCGGGGTGATGATTTCTTCGCCGAAGCCAGAAGGGATATCATGATCCTGATCTATGAGGAAGACAGGGATGGTATGTATGAAAAGTTCACTAAAGACAACATCATGAAGAACGTTGATGAGAACGGCTCTTTTGTATTTACCTACCGGCTCATGATGGAGGGTACACCCACCTATGTAAACATGAAGATAGTCCGCATGGCCGGGGATGATAAGCACATAATCATAGGTGTAAATAACGTTGATGCCCAGATGAGACAGCAGGAGACGATCGAACGCCTTAAAGAAGAGACGATAACCTATTCAAGGATATCGGCCCTTATGGGTGACTTCCTCGCCATTTACACAGTCGATCCTGTCAGCGGCTATTACATGCAGTATTCCGCATTAAGGGAATTCGCTGACTTGCCGACAACATCAAGAGCGGGGGTGGACTTCTTTGAAGATGCGCTAAAGGATATAAAGGGAGTCATACATCCCGATGATCTTGGTCACTTTCTGTCGGTATTTTCGAGGGAGAAGATCCTTGACAGGGTGGAAAACGGAGGCGTTTACAATATCCATTACAGGCTTATGATAAACGGTGAACCGACGATGGTCAGCTTAAGGGTGGGCCTTGTCAGGGAGAAGGCTGGCGAGCAGCTTATAGTGGGTATCAGTAAGGCATCGGATGATGATCTGAAAAAGTCGGACGGGGAGAAGGGCTGAGATGATAGTCAGACAGATAGTACTTATGGTACTTGCCCTGACTCTTTTGTATATTTTCAGCAGATCCTTTATTAAGGATCCCTATTCTTACAGGAACACTCTTATAGTTGCAGGAGTTATCTTTCTGGTATCCCTGCTTCTTGACGGGGGCGACCATACCCCGGTCGTGGGACTTATCGTTCCCCTCTGTCTGTTAAGCCTCTTCGTATGTATAAGCAATGTCTCCCTGTTCCTGCATGAGGGGCACAGGCTCCAGAACCTTCTTGGTTTTCTCTTTCTGTCCGCATATCTTATCACGATCAATATCCTCTGGTTTAAGATCATCGAGGTTCCTGAAGTAATAACACCGGTAATGATATTCGTCAGGCTCTTTTTCTGTTATCTGGAATGCACGATTCTGGCCATATGTCTTATGGGCTATGCGGTCCTGCAGATAAAGCCCTCATATGATAAGGATTTCATAATCATTTTGGGCTGCTCCATAAGTAAGAAGGGGAAGCTTCGTCCCCTTATAAAGCAGAGGGTGAACCGGGCGATACACTTTGCCTGGGAGCAGGAGTGGAATGAAGAAAAGAGCGCCCGTTATGTCCCGTCGGGCGGACAGGGAAGTGATGAGCCCATGAGTGAAGGATCTGCCATGGCCCTCTATCTTTTAAGTCACGGAGCGGAGGATTACGAGGTCATCCCCGAGAAAGAATCAAGGAACACACGGGAAAATCTTATATTCTCGAAGAAGATAATAGAGGATTTAAGGGATAAAGATAAGAAGGTTAAGACCGCCGTCGTGACCAGCAATTACCATGTCTTAAGGAGCGGTTACCTGGCGAAAGCCGCCGGGCTTGATTTTCAGGTTGTGGGCTGTCCCGTCAAGTGGTATTTCTGGCCCAATGCCTTCTTCAGGGAGATGGTGGCCATCCTCTTCATGAACATGAAGACCCATGCGGCGGCGGCTGTAATATGTGCAGCAGCGGCCGTTATCCTTAAGCTTGCCGGGTACTGATCAGACCTTTCGAAGCAGGAGTTCCACCACAAATCCGTTATCATTGTAATAATCAAGACCACCCCCCATTTTATCCATATACCATTTGACATTGTATAAGCCAAGGCCGTACCCCTGTGCAGCCTCCGGTCTTTTATCTGCCAGGTCCGCAGCGTTTTCCCCCCTGTAATACTTCTCGGTAAGAAGCGGCAGTTCATCTTCCCCGGCTCCGGGACCCATGTCACGCACGGTGATCTTGGTAAAACGCCCATATGTGCCATCGTCTAAAAGTATGTCGTTTGTCTCCGTGAAGCTTACATGGATATCGGTTCCGGCATACTTATAGGAATTCCCCACTATATTGTCAATGACCTGTTCCATCCTGAGGGGATCCATGTAAAGAAGGCAGGGTGTGATATGATTTTCAAGGATTATCCTGCCGTAGTCCTTAAGCTTCCCGAAATAGTCCTCAATGATGCGTGAATCCGCTTCGGTGGTGTTGACATCGGGTTCCTCAAGATCGTTTATGGTCGAGTGCATCACATTGCCCATCAGCGAACTTATCGTGTCCGCCTTGGCAGATATGATGCCGATCTTTTCGAGGATGTCATTTTTGACGTTTGCGCCTGCATTATCAGTGTCCGTATTATGGGACATATTACCGACAGATGATTTTCCCAGCTTAAGTTCCAGCACCTCGCAGGTAGCCTTGATAACGGCAGCCGGTGTCTTGATATCGTGGCTTAACTTGGTGACGATCTCCTTCCTTGCCATTTCCGAATCGATCTCACGTTTCTTTGCCTCCTTAAGGGTCAGCCTCATGATATCGAAGGCCTCGGTAAAGTTGCCGAAGAGGCCGTGACCGTGCCGGGGAAGTGGAACCTCAAGGTTCCCCTTTGCGATCTCTTCGGAGAAAGCCGTGAGCTCATCAACGGGTCTTATCAGGTTAAGATAAAGGATAAGGATAAGGATGTAGCCGCACAATAGAACCCCAATCCAGAGGCTGTAAGAAGTGACCAGGAAGTATCTTTTGGCCCGTTCGTGGGTATCCTGTGAATCCGCCCAGGCAACCTTGCCTATGTATTCCCCGCCCGGAGCAAGATCAAGGACAAGAGCCCCTTTTTTATAGAGCTCCGCAAGTTCGGGATCCTGTATCTCTTTGGCAAGGATTATCCGGCAGTCGTATTTTGCTTCTATTTCTTCTTCGGGAAGGCCTGCGGTAAAGTCATCACATACCTTATACAGCAGATCGTTGTAGTAGGATATGTCCCTGTCGGTATTGTCAAACTGCCTGCCGCGAACACCAAAAACCCCTATCACGGCAAGCATCAATATGGTATATATGATAAAAATCCGTCTTATCTGTTTCATGTCTGATCCGCTCACTTGAGCTCAAGATAGTAACCGGTGCCCCATACCGTCTTTATGAGCTTAGGTTCGTTAGGTTCTTCCTCAAGCTTCTCGCGAAGTTTTCGTATATGGACGTTTAGGGTGGAATCGCTGAAAAAGGTATCGCCCCACACTTCATCGAACAATACCTCTTTTTTTACTATTGAATTCTTATGCCTGTACAGGCAGTCAAGAAGGGCGTACTCCTTGGCCTTTAAGGAAACGGGACTGCCGTTAACTATAACGGACATGGTGGAGGGATCCATCCTGAAGCGGTCATCTGAGTCTCCGATGACGGTATCACCGTGTGCGGAAGCAGCCGAAGGTTCCGCTGCTGCACCGGCTGACTTTATCTGCTCATACCGCTTAAGGTTTACCTTGACCTTGGCAAGAAGCACAGAGAGGCTGTAGGGCTTCTTAACATAGTCATCCCCGCCGATACTTAAGGCCACAAGAACGTCATCATCACTCTGCCTTGCGCTTATAAAGAGAATGGGTAGCTGTAAGTCCTCACGGATCTTCTTGCACACATCAAAGCCCGATCCGTCCCCGAGATTGATGTCAAGCAGGATCAGGTCGGCAGTATTGTCTTCAAAGAATTTATAGCATTCAGCCGCAGAACATACATACTGTGTGCTCACATCAAACATGCGGAAGTATTCCGCAGTCATCCTGGCAAGCTCTTCTTCGTCATCGATTATCAGGCAGTTATAGTGCATGTGCGACCTCCATTCCTTATATTATACCACATTCATTCTTCGGTTATCATCTTCACAGGTTCGAGGCCCTTGATCCTCCTGCCCATGAGGGCCGAGGTCAATATCGCCACACCTATGATAAGGAAGGCAGCCAGTATAAAAGAGGCGGGCCTTATCCTTAAGAGGGAGTCCCTGAAACCGAAGATGGCAAAGATCGCGGTCATCGCACTTGAGACGGCCATGGGGGAGAGAAGGAGGCCCGTAAGCACACCTATGACGATCGAGGGCAGGTTGGACAGTACTGTCTGCAGCATGAGCTGTCCGGATGTATAGCCGAGAGCCTTGCTCACACCCATATCCCTCCAGCTTCTTGTGATGTGGGTCCTTATTATCAGGGATTCCACGAAGGCAACGATCAGTATGGTAAGGCCTGCGATAAATACGGCCACGGCCTTGAGACCTGTGGTTACCATGCCGATGGTACTCTTGATGCTCTCCGCAACATTTGACAGTTCAATATCCGGATATACATCCCGCAGTTCTTTTTCAAAGTCATCAAAGGCCCGTCCCTTCTTAAGGTCGATATTTATATTGGCATCGATGCCGTCAATGTTCATCATCCTGTTTATGCCGTCCATGGTCATATAGGCCATCATACCCATGTTGTTCATGGTCTGACAGAGGCCGCAGACGATGTATGATTCTTCGGCACGTTTGTTCTTGATCGTAACGGCATCCCCTACATTAACATTAAGCCTTGACGCGGCGTTGGTTGCAAACATGACCTCGTTGGGATGACTGGGCCACCTGCCTTCCACCAGTCCGCCGCCCCTTACGACCGAGGTATCGGAGAAGGCCCTGGTTGTCAGTGACTGCATGTTCTTGCCGTTGTAGAAGTTAAGGCTTGTCCATATATCCCTGTAGACGGTTGAAACCGTACTCATGGATGCGATGTTATCCGCCATCGCGGTATCGCCCGTAACAGTGGCATCGGACATGATGAAGCCGCCCATATTGATTATGCCCTGTTCGTCCCTGCCGTAAGAGTCAACCATTCCGAAGCCGACCATAGTCGATATGGTAAGGAGGACCATGATAAAGATGATACCGATCTGGCTCTTAAACCTTCCGAAGGTTTCCTTAAGGGAGAGGGTTACGGCCACAGGAAATGCGGTCTTATCGAAGGCGAAGTAATTCTTCTTGTAATTATGGGCGTTGATGCCGCCGCGGAGGGCGTCAAGGACGCTTATCCTGTTGTATTCCCGGCCGATAACGAAGGTCAGGACCGCGATGACAAAGCATATGCCGATCACAACGGAAACACAGATAACGGGATTTACCGGCTGGTTCCAGCTGAGTCCCAGGGTTATAAGAATTATCACCTTTAGCTTGTCGATAAGGGCCGTACCTTCCAGAACCCCGCAGAATGAACCGGCGCCCGCAACGATCACGAGCTGGAATAAGAGGATAAGAATAAGTTCCCGAACGGTATATCCCGATGCTTCCATGATGGCTGTGTTCTTTAAGTTGGTCATGATAAAGTTCTTGACGCTGAAGTTTATAATAACGATAGCTATTATAAAAATTATAAGAGCAAATACAAGAACAAGTGCTATGAAAACAAAGGGAAGGATCATCGAAGCCGTCTTCATAAGCTCGAAGGGAAGGACATTCATCCCGCCCGGTTCGTATTCCGGATGCGCGGCCTTATAATCCGTAGACCAGTCAAGATACTCATTACCTATATCATCACAGAGGGCTATCGTATCTACATGCTTCTTTCTTGCGGTGTTTGTAAGGTTCACCTTGATATGGCTGCTTTCGGATATTGTAGCGGCATTCTCAAAGAGGATATCCTCATACATTTTGTCGGACACGAAAACGAGGTACGTACCCATGTTTACCGGAGAGCAGTAGAGGGTATCCTCGTTGAAGCCTGCAACCTTAAGGTCGTAAATGTTGTCACCGATCTTAAGCTGCAGGGTGTCGCCTATGTCGTATGAGGTTGACAGGGAAACGGGTATGACGGCTTCAGCGCCGGACAGGCCCCGGGTGTCCGCACTTATCCGCTGGATCTTTCGCTCATCCTCGTAAGAGCAGATGTTGAAGGGATACTCGGTCCATGATTTTTCGCCCTTTTTCCTGTATTTGCCGGAGGCATTTAAATATCTGTTTGATTCATAATCGCCCAGATATACCTGTCCGCGTATGATCTCCTTTATCTTTTCTTCGGAAGTATCGTCACCGGAGAAGAGGATCAGTATATCGGAACCGTTGATGGTTTCCCTGGCCGTGTCTATGACCCTTGCCGTGCCCGACAGGAAGGTGACGCTTACGAAGATAAGAAGCGAAGCGATGGCGGTAAGGACGAAGAAGGTGATCATATCCCCCCGCTGTTTGCGCATATTGTTGCCTGCAATGAAAAAATACTTATACATCCTACCACCCCATATCCTGAAGGAAGTTCTTAAGCTTCACATGACGGGCCCCGGCCTCCTTTAAGTGCTCGTTGCTCTCGTCCCTGTAATCGCCAAGGTAGGGCCCGAGCCTTATCTCAGACCCGATAACGCCGTCCGCAAGGTATATTATCCTGCTCCCGCGCTCGGCCGCTGCCAGGGTATGGGTGACCATGACGATGCTCTGGCCTTCCCTGTTAAGATCGGATAAGATATTCAGAACATTCTCGGTATTCTGAGAATTAAGGGCTCCCGTCGGCTCATCGGCAAAGAGGACCTCCGGACTGTTAATGACACCCCTTACAACGGCAACCCTCTGCTGCTGGCCGCCGGACATCTGTGAAGGGAACTTGTTAAAGTCACTCTCGCCGATCTCAACCCGCTCAAGAAGTGACTTGGCCTTCTCCGCAAGGGCCTTACGGTCCTTATTCTTAAGGAGGCCGCAAACCATGATGTTGTCAAGGGCGCTCATGCTGTCGTTTAAGTAATTCTGCTGGAAGACGAAGCCCACATGGTTCCTTCGAAAGACAGCCAGCTTATCGTTACTGAACTTAGATATCTCGGTTACCTCTACATCCGGATCCTTGCCCGTATAGTAGGTTATGGTTCCGATAGTGGGCCTGTCCATGCCGGAGAGGGCGTAGAGGAGGGTACTCTTACCGGAGCCCGAGTTCCCCATTATGACCGTAAAATCACCCTTATACACAGCCAGGTTCAGGTTTTTAAGTACATGCTGCTGGACCGAGCCGTTCGAAAATGTTTTGGACAGGTCCGCTGCCTTTAAGATCACTCTTTTTTCGTTCATTATCTTATTCCTTTTCAAGCTTTACGCTCATTCCGTCGGTAAGCTCCTGCGTATCGTTCCAGATAGCCTTATCCCCTTCATTGAGGCCCGATATGACTTCTACATTATCTTCATTCCTTACGCCGATCTCAACCGGCATCTTTACTGCCTTGCCATCCCTTAATATGAAGACGAAGGTTCCTTCCTCCTCTTCGCTCAGGGCATCCGTGGGTACGGTAAGTACATCATTAAGGGCGGCAGTGCTTATAAATGCCTTGGTTTCAAGTCCTAAGATTATATCATCGTCAGGCTCGTCGAGCTTAACCTCGACACCGACGTTTGAAGCATCGGATCCGCCGCGGCCGGTCATCCTGTCGATCCTTGAAACCTTGCCCGTATAGGACTTGCTCCTTATATTGACGGTAGCTTCCTGGCCTTCGCTTAAAGCATCTATATCGTATTTGTTCACATTGAATTTTACCGCGATATCATCGGATGATTCAAGGGTAAGAAGCTTAAGCCCTGTCTGTACCCTTAAGTCCTCGGCGGTGTCTATTGAGGTGACTATACCGTCAAAGTCAGCCCTTATGCCGTCCCCGGCCGCCTCAAGGTCCTTTAAGAGGTCGCTGTCCGACAGTTCATATGAGGTCTTCTCAAGCTCCAGGGCAGCCTTGTCATCCTCGGTCATCAGGGATGTATATGAGCTTGCCTTCTGGCTTACCATCTCGGACCTTAACTGCTTGCAGTCTGCAAGCTTTACGCTGTATTCGTTCTTAAGCTGCTGCATGCTTAAGATCTGTGAGTTGTAATTCTGCTCGTAGGCATTGTACTGGATATCCTTTTGGATCCGTTCGGATTCGTTAGCAAGGATGTCGTCATCAGGGATATCATCCGATAAGTTTTCGCTTGTGATGTCTATAAGGGATACCTGGAGCCTTG
>JBGUQP010000234.1:0-3009 GCA_045131145.1 Lachnospiraceae bacterium
CCTTTGATGTGCCATTATGCACTGCATTATCTTCTCCTGCGATACCTCTTCTTTGGTAAGTTCACCTGCGATCTCACCTTCGTTTATTACATAAACCCTGTCGCAGGTACCGATTATCTCGGGCAGTTCCGAAGAAATTACGATGACTGCCTTTCCTGATTTGGCAAGTTCGTTTATTACACAGTAGATCTCATATTTGGCACCTACATCAATACCTCTTGTAGGCTCATCCATGATCAGTACATCGGGCTGTGTCATCATCCACTTGGCAACTACAACCTTCTGCTGATTACCGCCGGAAAGGGCTCCGACTACCTGATTGATGGAATGCGCTTTGACATTGATCCTCTCCTTATACTCCTGAGCGGCAACGATCTCATCGTTGGCATTGATCACACCGTTCTTGGAGAAATATTTGGGTCTGGCTGCGATAGTCATGTTCTCCTTTACATCACCGATAAGGTTAAGACCGTATGTCTTACGATCCTCGGAGATATAGGCAAGCTTGGCATTTATCGCATCCTTAACTGTCTTAAGCTTTACTTCCTTACCGTTTATCTTAACTGTACCGGATATCTTCTGTCCGTAGCTGCGTCCGAAAAGGCTCATGGCAAACTCTGTTCTTCCGGCACCCATAAGGCCCGCAAGTCCGACAACTTCACCCGAACGCACCTGAATGTTGATATCCTTAAGCATCTGTCTGTGTTCATCATCGGGATGGAAGACATTCCAGTTATTCACTTCAAATATGACATCACCTATGGTGACACCTTCGCGGACAGGATAACGGTTGGTCATTTCACGGCCTACCATGGCCTTTATAACCCTGTCCTCCGAATAATCATCCACTCCCTTTACCATCGTCTCAATGGTATGACCGTCACGAATAATGGTAACCGAATCCGATACATACTCTATCTCATTAAGCTTATGAGAGATTATGATACAGGTTATACCCTGTTTCTTTAACTGGAGCATTATATCAAGAAGCTTCCGGCTCTCTTCATCGTTAAGGGCTGCGGTGGGCTCATCCAGGATCAGCAGTTCAACCTTCTTGGCCAAAGCCTTGGCAATCTCAATAAGCTGCTGTTTTCCGACACCCAGACTGATCACGGGAACATTTACGTCTTCATGCTCAAGTCCTACCTTTGCAAGCATTTCCACAGCGCGTCTTCTGGTAGCTGTCCAGTCTATAACACCCTTCATGCTTGTCTGCTCATTCCCGATGAATACATTCTCGGCTACACTGAGCAAGGGACTTAATGCCAGCTCCTGATGTATTATAACGATTCCCTTGGCTTCCGAATCCCTTAGGTTATGAAACTTACAATGCTCACCCTTGTACAGAATATCACCTTCATAGGTTCCAAAGGGATACACACCGGATAAGACGTTCATAAGGGTGGACTTGCCGGCACCGTTCTCGCCGCAGATCGCATGAATCTCGCCCTTTTTAACCTTAAGATTAACATCATCAAGAGCCTTTACTCCGGAGAATTCCTTCGTAATATGATTCATTTCCAAGATGTAATCCGACATCCTCTTTCTCCTTCTATTAATATGATGTAATTATTCAGAACAGCACATATATTTTAAAATATGAACCGTCAAGCTTGCGACGCGAAGCTAGTCCTTCAGGGCTTGTAAGGAGCATATTTTATAAATATATGTATTGGATGAATCCAATATAGCGAAAAATACGCAGTATTTTGAGCCTGTTCTGAATAATTATATTATTTAAAGCAGGACGGCAGCTAACTGCCGCCGCCCTGTCTTATTTACATTATCTTCAGCCGTTATTCAGCAAGCTGCTCCTCTGTATAGTATCCGCCGCCGATGATAACTTCCTTGTAGTTATCCTTATCAACCGGAACGGGCTCGCAAAGGTATGAAGGAACTACGATCTTACCGTTGTTGTACTGCTCGGTATCATTGATCTCAGGCTCTGCGCCCTCAAGAACTGCCTGTACCATTGTAACACACTTGGAAGCAAGAAGTCTTGTATCCTTGTAGATTGACATTGTCTGCTTACCTGAGATGATGTGCTTGGTAGCCATAAGCTCTGCATCCTGTCCGGTTATGAGCGGCCAGTTATCAGCTGTGTAGCCTGCACCCTCAAGAGCTGACATACAGCCGTATGAAAGTCCGTCATATGCACATGCACAGATGTCAAGATCTTCGTCTGCATAGTACCTTGTAAGGATATCCTCACATCTCTTCATAGCTGTCTGCTGATCCCAACGAAGTGTGTTGTTGTCATCAAATGCGATCTGGCCTGACTTACATACGAGTGAACCGTCATCAAGTAAAGGCTGGATCTGCTCCATAAGACCTGCATAAAGCATATGAGCGTTGTTATCATCAGGTGAACCCATGAAGAGCTCGATAGTCTTGGGATCATCCTTCGTAGCACCGCAGTGCTCAACGATGTATTCACCGATCTTTGTACCAACACCCTTGTTATCGAATGTTGCATAATATGAAACTGCATCTGTATTCATAAGAAGACGGTCATAAGCGATAACCGGGATACCTGCGTCCTTAGCCTGAGCCTCAACGTTTACAAGAGCGTCCGAGTCGATAGCTGCGATTACAAGGCAGTTAGCGCCTGCTGCGATCATGTTCTCAATCTGTGAAACCTGAGCCTGTACATCATCTTCTGCATACTGAAGGTCAACTTCATAACCAAGCTTCTCGAGCTGTTCCTTCATGTTTGCACCGTCGTGCATCCATCTCTCTGATGACTGGGTAGGCATTGCAACCGCTACCTTCTTGCCGCCGCCTGTAGCTGCGGGTGCTGCTGCATCCGATCCTGCATCTGCTGCGGGTGCTGCTGCGTCTGCTGCGGGTGCTGCATCTGCTGCGGGAGCTGCATCTGCTGCGGGAGCTGCGGGTGCTGCTGCCTGGCCGCATCCTGCAAGTAAAGATGCAACTACTGCTGCGCTCATGATAACACTGAGTAATTTCTTTTTCATATTTTTTCCTCCTTTTTAAACCGGCGACATATGT
>JBGUQP010000235.1:0-5560 GCA_045131145.1 Lachnospiraceae bacterium
TCTTAACATCACCTGCAGAGCTTCCGGGAACATTTTATGATGATAATGGGGCAGCATATACCGTAATAAACGGCGGGTACGAAAATGCTCTGCATCTTGTCAACCCGGAAGCGGAAGTAATTGAGGATAAGCCGACTCCGGGACCTTCGCCTGTGACAGTCGTATCCTTACAGAAGCTTAAACTGACAGGCTTTATGAGCTCGCTGCCTTATGCGGGAGGAGCTGAAGTCAGACAGAATTCCACCTTTACCTATAAGTATAAGTCCGGTAAGTCGACGGTTACCTATACGCTGGTTGAGGGTACGGATTATACGGCAAAATATGAGAACAATTACGATCTCGGAACCGCAAAGGTAACCTATGAGGCCATAAAGGATACAGACGGGAACTATACGGGCGGTTTCTCGGGAAGCGTAGTCAAGTCATATAAGATAACAGGCAAATACACACTTACCGAGGGAGAGGGCGGCAACTGCACGATAACCCTCAGTGCAGAGTCGTATCCATACGCTAATGCGGCAATACAGCCGCAGGTTACAGTCAAGGCAAGGATAGTTAATAACAGCGGAGTAACAGAGGAGAGAACGCTTATACAGGGTAGGGATTATACCGTAAGCTATAAGAATAATAAGGCGGTCGCTGATAAAAATGCCGTCAATCCGAAAACAGGTAAGGATATCGCACCCCGGGTCATTATTAAGGGCAAAGGGAATTATCTTATCGGAAGTGCTAAAAATGCCGGAATTATCAGGAAATTCGGGATAACCAAATGCGATATAAGCAGCCTGACTCTGACCTTGTCGGATGTTGCATATAACAAAGCTCCCGGAAAATATAAGAAGACCAGGATTGCGCTCTTTGATGATACTTACAGAGATATGAAGCTTAAGGCAGGGAAGGATTACACGGTTTCATATGCTACATCTGGGGGGAGTGACATTCCTGCTGTGGGCGAAAAGGTAACGGTAACGCTTAAGGCAACGGAAAACAGTGCCAATTATGCGGGGAGCATAAGCGGAACCTACAGGATAACGGATAAGACGTATACTGATATTTCAAAGGCCAAGGCCATTATCAACCCAAATGATGAGGGAAAGACCGGGACCTGCACGTACACCGGCGATCCGATCCGCCCCGGAGAAGAGGGACAACCTGTGCTTAAGATAACCGTTGGAAGCGGAAAGAACTTAAAGGTTCTTACCCTTAATCCGGACAGTGAAGAAACAGAAACAGGCGATTATGCGATAATCGGATATTACAATAACATAAATCCGGGAAGCAATGCGGTGATCCTGATACGGGGCACCGGGAAATACTGCGGAGTAAGGGCAGTTAAGTTTAAGATAGCAGCCGCCAAATAGGTGAAACAAGGCTGTAATTGTAAAAAAGCCTGTATATTATTGTAAACCGGAACAGAATGCTGTATATTTGCAGATGAAAAGGGTAACTACTGCCGGGATCGGATATAAGCAGAAATGGATAAACTTACAGTAATTACAGGCACAACAGCATCGGGTAAGAGCGATATAGGCGTGGAGCTTGCTAAGATATTCGGGGCCGAGATAGTATCTGCCGATTCAAGGCAGGTCTTTCGCGGCCTTGACCTTGGCTCCGGTAAGATCACAAAAGAGGAGATGAAGGGTGTTCCCCATCATCTGCTTGATGTGGCCTCGCCCAATGATTTCTTCTCCCTTGCCGATTTCCAGCGGCTTGCCTATGAGGCCATAGATGATATAATTGACCGAAACGGTCGGCCGTTCCTTGTGGGTGGAACAGGCCTGTATATAAATGCAGTGGTTGACGGCTATAACCTTCACGATGGAAGTCCCGATCTGACCTTAAGAAAGGAAATTGAAGCTAAATCGCTGGATGAACTGGTCGACCAACTGGGTCAACTGGCCCCTGATGCCCTTGATCATGTAGATCTTAAGAACAAGAGAAGGGTCGAGAGGGCAGTGGAGAAGGCCCTCCTTGGTGAAAGCGGCGAGAGGGAGAAGGATCCACGGTATGAGACCCTCGTCATAGGTGTCACCTGGCCCAGGGAAGTCCTCTATGAGAGGATAGGTCTACGCCTTGATAAACGTCTTGATATGGGAATGATCGATGAGGTTGCCGATCTTCGAAAGAAGGGCGCCACTGATGAATTCCTGTATAAGCTGGGGCTTGAATACCGGTATATTCTTATGTATCTTCGGGGTGAATTCGGCCCGGCAGGCACGGATGCAGCATTTTCGGCCTTCCATGACAAGCTCTTCATGGAGATCCGTCACCTGGCCAAGGAGCAGATGACCTGGTTTAGAAAAAGAAAAGACATCCATTGGCTGAACATGGATGCCGATCCTGTGAAAGAAGCTTCAATTATGATAAAAGAGTTCCTGACTGAATAGATACTAGAAGTTGCTTGGCAGGGTAATGTTGTTAAGGCATGCAAGGAACTTCCGTTCATTACCCTGATAGGTGAACAGGCCCTGCTTATAGGCATGCCTTAAAGTGTACTTCTTATCGCATATGTCCATAAGGATCCTCGAGTCGATGGTGATAAGACCGTCCCTGTCATAATAATCGTAGGGTTCAACGCTGACCTGTCGCTGCGCTATCTCGACATACATTATTCCTGCGCCCTCACCTGTGATATTTACCTGTATTGCAATATGTTCAAATATATTCCGTGCATCGGCGTATTCAAATACTTCACGAACCCTGTCAACGATATCCTTATATGTCATAACATCACCTCCAAAAAAATCAAAGGCAAAAATAATTAAACAATAATTTCTAACTTTGTTAAGATTATAACATACAATCATCGAAATTAACAGATATATTTTGTAAATTTATAGAATATTTAGCATTATTTTGATGTTTTGTTTAATTTTCACAATTGAACATAAAAAACAAACAAAATTACTGTCTATATCGTGTATTCCATTTTGTCGGCAAAATGGCCGAGGAACTGGGCCGTTCTCGGGTTTTGAGGATTTTTAAGTACATCTTTTGATCTTCCCTTTTCCACCACGTATCCATCCTCCATGAAGATGACATGGTCGGCCACATCCAGGGCGAATTCAAGCTCGTGGGTTACAATGATCGATGTAATGCGTTCCTTCGATACTTCCCGGATGATCTGAAGGACTCCCTGTACCATTTCGGGGTCCAGGGCGCTTGTGGGTTCATCAAAGAGTATTACTTCGGGTTTCAGGGCCAGTGCCCTTGCAATGCCTACCCTCTGGGCCTGTCCTCCCGACAGCTGGGCCGGATAATGATCCTTCCAGGGAAGCAGCCCCACCTGATCAAGCTGCTCAAGGGCTGTGCGTCTTGCCTCTTCTTTGGTGTACTTTTTGGCCTTTATAAGCGGCAGCATGATATTCCAGAGGGCGGTCTTGTTCTCGTACAGGCTGAAATTCTGAAAGACCATCGCTGTCGTTGAACGGATTTCCTTTAAGTCTGCCGGTGTAAGCTTTTCAAGGTCGTATTCCCTATCTCCGATGGTCAGCCTGCCCCTGTCTGCACTTTCCAGCTGGTTTATGCAGCGCAGGGTGGTTGATTTGCCGGAGCCGGAAGGCCCTATAATGGCAACGGTTTCGCCGGTTTCGACTTCGATATCTATGCCCTTTAGTATGACTTTGTCCCCGAAGGATTTATGCAGGTTGCTCAGCTTGATCATTGTCGTTTTCCTTTCCGGTCTTTACCGTGCCTGATCTGTATCGTCCCAGGTGATTTTCAACCTTCTTCTGCAGGAAGGTAAGGGCGGTGCAGAATATCAGGTAAACAAATGCCACCTCGATATAGAGTGCCAGCGGTTCGTAGGTAACAGCCACTATACGCTGGGTTGCCATGAACATTTCCGTTATCGTGATGTTTGCCGCAAGAGAGGTGTCCTTTACCAGTGATATAAAGGTATTGAAGAGTGCGGGTATACAGTTCCTGATCGCCTGCGGCAGAATTATGTAAACCATAGTCTGGGAATATGTAAGACCGCAGGCAAGTGCGCCTTCGGTCTGACTTTTCGGGATCGCGAGAATGGATCCCCTTATCGTTTCCGATGCGTAGGCACCGACATTCAAGGAAAATGCCACGATCGCCGAGGGTACCGCATCTATATTGATCCCTATCCCGGGCAGCCCGTAAAATATGATGAAGAGCTGTACGAGCAGGGGCGTTCCGCGGAACACCCATACATAGAACCGGCATATCTGAGACAGGATCTTAATATTTGCGACCCTTATCATGGCGGTTATGATGGCTATAATAAAACCCAGTGCAAACGAGACAAGAGTCAGGGGAATGGTATATATCAGTCCCGGCAAGAGTATTTTGGGAAGTGAACTTATTAGTATTTCAGCTAATCGTGTGCTCATTTATCATTCTCCGTTATTGACCTTGTCTGTTTGCACCGGGTGTTTATTCCGGTTTGGATAAGCCTGGCAGTCAGGACTGTGTTCGTGCATGTAGGCCGGATTTTTGCTTTGGCAGGTGCCGCCTTAGTTGGGCACCGTTATGTCCGTGCCGAAGTATTTCTCGGATATCTCCTTGAGTTTTCCTTCGCTCTTAAGCTGTGAAAGCGCATCGTTGATGGCTGCCTGAAGGTCATCATCACCCTTTCTTATAAGGATGGCAGACTCTGTAGCGTCATCCGATGTTGCGACTATCTTAGCCTTGGCATCGGGCTGGTTAGCGATAAAGTCATAGAAGGTAACGTTATCGTTAACTGTAGCATCAACTCTGTTCTGAAGCACAAGCTGTATGGATTCATTGAAACCGCTTGTGGATACTATCTTGCCGCCGTAGCTTTCGGCCACCTGGGCCCAGTTGCTTGTTACGGTCAGCGACACATCCTTGCCGTCAAGGTCTTCGAAGCTTTTTATCTCCTCATTGTCATCATTAACAATAACGACACCGTATACATAGGTGTAGGGATCTGAAAAGAGGTACTTCTGAAGCCTCTCTTCGGTGATGCTCACCTGGTTGGATATCGCATCATACTTATTTGCATCAAGACCTGCAATGATACCGTCCCACTGGGTCTCGGTAAACTTGGCATCCACACCGAGCTTATCTGCAATGGCACGTGCAACCTCAACATCAAATCCTACAAGGTTGTTGGCATCATCATGGAATGAATAAGGTGCGTATGTTCCCTCCGTGGCGAAGGTAATGTAGCCGTTTGCCTTGATCGTGTCATATGTGGTTGGTTCCGATGCGGATCCTGTGCTTGCATCGGCACTTCCCTGTGAAGCTGCCTCTGCGGCCGGCTTTGCCTCCGTTGAAGACTGTGCCGCTGTGCCTGCGCAGCCTGTAAGGCCAAGTAATGTTAATGCTGCCGCCGTAATAAGTGCCGTAACTTTTCTGTTTCCGATGTTAGTTGATCTCTTTCTCATGCTGTTTTCCTCCTCATTTTCATCAGTTTTTCTTTCTGATTTCCGATGGCAATATCTTACTTCCAATGAGAAGATTTGGATAATACATGATAATAATAGCGGGCTATAGCCACAACCTATAACTGAGTGTGGCACACCCCTTGACAAATAAATATTTCGGGTGTAGAATCAAATTACTTCGA
>JBGUQP010000236.1:0-25640 GCA_045131145.1 Lachnospiraceae bacterium
GTAAGCCGAGGATCAGCGTATGCGTACCTTCCCAGGTAACGGAAGTTGAGAAGAAGGCAGTTGAGGATGCCACCTATCAGGCAGGCGCAAGAGAAGTTGAGATCATAGAGGAACCGATAGCGGCAGCGATCGGAGCCGGGATCGATATAAGCAAGCCCTGCGGCAACATGATAGTTGATATAGGCGGCGGAACATCGGATATCGCAGTTATATCACTTGGCGGTACCGTAGTAAGCAATTCGGTAAAGATAGCCGGCGATGATTTTGACGAGGCTATTGTAAGATACATGAGAAAGAAGCATAACCTTCTGATCGGCGAGAGGACCGCTGAGGACCTCAAGATCAAGATAGGAACCGCTTTTAAGCAACCCGAAGTTGATTACCTTGAAGTCAGGGGACGTAACCTTGTAACAGGTCTTCCGAGAACCGTTAAGGTTTCGAGTGAGGAGACAGAGGAAGCGCTCCGAGAGACAACAGCACAGATCGTGGAAGCCATCCACAGTGTCCTTGAGAGGACACCACCCGAGCTTGCGGCAGATATCGCAGACCGGGGGATCGTACTTACGGGCGGAGGAAGCCTCCTTAGGGGGCTTGAGGACCTGATAGCCTACAAGACCGGTATAAATACGGTAACGGCTGAGGATCCGATGACCGCAGTTGCGATAGGTACGGGAAAATATGTGGAGCTGCTTGCAGGATATGACGCTGAACTGGACAGGTAGGAGTAACCAGGCAGGTAATCTTTAAACAAAGGATTTAAGGGGAGTGAATCTGTATGCTTAAAGGATTATACACAGCATCAACCGGAATGGTAAACGAACAGCGAAGGGTGGATGTCATGTCCAACAACCTTGCGAACTCGGCTACAACGGGTTTCAAGAAGGAAGGTACAACGGCACGGGCATTCAAGGACGTTCTGGCATATAAGATCAAGGACACATCTGAGCCTTATTATGCAAGGTATGAAGGTGTAATGAACATGGGAGTCAAGATCGGTGAGACCTATACCGATTACTCCCAGGGTTCTTTCCATGAAACCGGAAATACCTGGGATCTGGCCCTCTCGGGCAATGGATTTTTTGCTATTGAATTCACGTCAAAACAATATAAGGACAAGGACAGCGAGACATCCGTCAAATATACAAGGGATGGTACATTTACCCTGAACAAAGAGGGTGAACTTGTGACCAAGGACGGTGATTTTCTCCTTGATAAGGCGGGGAACCATATTAAGCTCGATCCCTTCACCAAATATTCAGTGGACAGGATGGGCGTTATAAGGAACCAGCAGACAGGTGCGGCGCTTGCAACGATACAGATAACCGACTTTGAGGATTACAATTATCTGGAGAAATACGGAGAGACCTATTATCAGCCTGTAGACGGAGCAACGCAGCAGGCGGCGACGGGTCAGGTGTATTCGGGATATCTTGAAACGTCCAACGTGCAGGTGGTTCAGGAAATGGTTGACCTCATCGCCTTTACAAGGGCATATGAATCAAATCAGAAGATAATACAGGCATATGACCAGACACTGGATAAGGCAGTTAACGACCTGGGTAAGGTGTGATTTTTAGTATATTAAGGAGGGCTACGGTATGGTAAGAGCATTATGGACAGGCGCTTCGGGAATGATAAGCCAGCAGAACAATGTTGACACTATTGCCAACAATCTTGCCAATGTTAATACAACGGGTTATAAGACGGAAGTGAATGAGTTCAAGTCGCTTCTCTATCAGACCCTGCAGACCAAAACAACGACAGCCAACGGTGAGAACAAGCCCATAGGCGCTCAGGTGGGACTCGGTGTCCGCAATGCATCGATAACATCCGAATTCACCCAGGGAGCATATCTTGCATCCGAGAATCCTACCGCTTTCGCAATAGGCGGCGACGGCTTCTTCGGACTTCAGGGTGAAGACGGCAAGGTATACTATACAAGGAACGGTAACTTCAATTTCTCGATCGGCGGCAACAATACTCTTAAGCTGTCAAGCTCGGACGGACTTCCGGTCCTCAATGAAAAGGGCCAGCCGATAGTTATAGATTCAACCAAGTATATGGCAGACAGGATCACGGTAACCGCGGACGGCCAGCTGTGCTATCCCGATGCCCAGAACAATGCCCAGCCGATAGAAGGAATGAAGATAGGACTGTGGCAGTTCCAGAATGCTTCGGGTCTTAACAAGGCAGGTGATTCCCTCTATGATGTGACGGCAGCCTCAGGCCCTGCAATAAATGAGGCGGGACCCAATAATGCCAATCTCGAGAAATCCGAGATACGTCAGGGATATCTGGAAGGTTCCAATGTCCAGATAGCCGATGAGATGGTAAACCTGATAATCGCGCAGCGTGCTTATGAGATGAACTCCAAGACCATTCAGGCAGCGGACACCATGATGCAGGAAGCCAATGAACTGAGGAGGTAATTATCATGAGGAGGGGCCCACGAAGTGGGAAGAGTCCTTATGATGCCTTAGCGGCGAGCGTATCAGAAGAAGTACGGAGTACTTCTTACCTTGAGGAGGACAAATGGATATCGGATCGATAAGTTCAATGTATCTTAATAATGTTAAGGATCAGACATCTAAGTCAACAGACCTTGCCGACAGGCTTAAGAACGGAATGGAAGGCAAGTCGGATCAGGAGCTGATGGAGGTCTGCAAGGAATTCGAGGCTTATTTCACCGAGCAGATCTTTAAGAACATGAGAAAGTCCATGATCCCGAAAAGCGAAGACGATTCGGGAGCCATGTCGACTCTTAAGAATTACTTCGAAGATGAGCTGTGGAAGAATTATTCTTCCCAGGCTGCGGCCCAGTCAAACAGCGGACTGGCTCAGATGCTGTATGAGCAGATGAAGAGAAACTTAGGAACGGAGCTGCCAAAGGAACCTGATGAATCGGCGGTTGAGGCGGTGTCATCCGAAGTGGTAAGTGAGGAAGAGTAAACGGAAACACTAAGAGGTTATATAGAACATATAGTATTCAGAAACGATGAGAACGGTTATACCGTTCTCAATCTTGTGTCCGAGGGTGAGGACATTACCTGTGTCGGTTATTTCAAATATGCCGATGAGGGGGAGAATGTCGAGCTTAAGGGTGACTTTATCGAGCATGCCGTATACGGTGAGCAGTTTAAGGTTGAATCCTATGAAGTGAAGGAGCCGGAGGACACTCTATCCATAATCAGATACTTAGGATCGGGAGCCATCAAGGGTATAGGCCAGGCCCTTGCTACAAGGATAGTTAAGGAGTTCGGGGAAGATACCTTCAGGGTCATCGAAGAAGAACCGGAGAGGCTTGCAAGGGTTAAAGGAATAAGCGACCGAAAGGCACGTGAGATCGCGATCCAGGTGATCGAAAAACAGGACCTTCGAAAGGTCATGGTCTTTTTGCAGCAGTATGGCATATCCAATACTTTAGCCAATAAAATATATAAAAAATACGGAAATGACTGTTATCGCATCATAAACGAGAATCCCTATCTGCTGGCAGATGATATAGACGGAGTGGGCTTTAAGATAGCCGATGAGATCGCATCGAAGGTTGGCATCAGGACCGATTCCGATTACCGCATAAGGAGTGCGGTATTATATGTCCTGACTGATGCTTCAGGAGAGGGCCACTGTTTTCTCCCAAAGGATGAACTTATAAAGCGGGCGACTCTGCTCCTTGGTGTACCGGAAGAAGCCGTGTGGATACAGACACAGAACCTTGCGGTTGACGGACGGCTGCATATTAAACTTAAGGGTGACATGACCGTGGTTTATGCCGGCGTCTTCTATTATATGGAGCTTGCCTGCGCAAGAAGGCTTAAGGATCTTGACATTACCGCAGACGAAGATGAAGGGATGATATTAAGGAAAATAGAAGCCCTGGAAAGATCGGAAGAGATAGAGCTTGAAGACCTTCAGAGGGAAGCCGTCGTCAAGGCTGTGATGAACGGCATCACGGTCATAACGGGAGGTCCCGGTACAGGCAAGACGACAATAATAAATATGATAATCAGATACTTTGAGCTTGAAGGCTTATCCATTTCACTGGCTGCGCCGACCGGACGTGCGGCAAAGAGGATGACCGAAGCCACGGGGGCGGAAGCATCAACCATACAGAGGATGCTCCACCTAAGCGTGTCCGATTCTGATGACAGAGGTTTTTATTTTGCGTCAAACGAAGAGAATCCCATTGAATCCGATGTTGTGATAATAGACGAGATGTCCATGGTGGACCTGCCGCTCTTTAATGCCCTCTTAAAGGCAATACCTGTCGGGGTCCGTCTTATCATGGTGGGAGACACAAACCAGCTTCCGTCTGTGGGACCCGGTGCGGTTCTTAAAGACGTGATCTCATCGGGCTGCTTTACGGTGGTGTCCCTTAAGAAGATATTCAGACAGGCGGAACTGTCGGATATAGTGGTAAATGCCCATAAGATCAATGAAGGAAGACATCCGGTGCTCGATAATAAGAGCAGGGACTTTTTCTTCCTGGAAAGGGATAATGTTGATCTTATCCTCAATAATATAATCCATCTGATAAGGGAGAAGCTCCCCAAATACGTGGGTGCCAAACCGGGTGATATCCAGGTATTAACTCCCATGAGGAAGGGGAGCCTGGGAGTTGAAGCCTTAAATCCCATCCTCCAGAGATATTTAAACCCTGCAGACGGTTCGAAGAAAGAATATGAGGTAAGGGATGCGATCTTCCGTGAGGGCGATAAGGTAATGCAGATTAAGAACAATTACAGGCTCGAGTGGGAAATAAAGAGTAAATACGGTATCCCGATCGATAAGGGCCTTGGTATCTTTAACGGCGATATGGGGATCATAACGGAAATAGATAATTATAACGAGACACTTACGGTAATGTATGACGGAATGAGGTCGGTTGTGTATCCTTTCTCGGGCCTTGATGAGATCGAGCATGCATATGCGGTCACGATACATAAGTCCCAGGGAAGCGAGTATCCGGCAGTCATAATCCCCCTGCTTTCGGGTCCGAGGATGCTCTTTAACAGGAACCTCCTCTACACGGGAGTCACAAGGGCCAGGGACTGCGTTATGCTCCTTGGCAGCAGGGAGAGGATTTATGCCATGATAGACAATGCGGATGAGCATTTACGTTACACGGGACTGGCAGGAAGCATTAAGGAGATGTATGGATGAGAATGACCGGAAGGATCCTTGATATTGTATATCCGAGAAGGTGCCCGGTCTGCGATGATGCCGTAACAGGACCGGGCCATTATATTTGCAGGGAATGTGCAGACAGCTTCTCTTTAGTGGAAGATCCCTACTGTATGAAGTGCGGGAGGCCGCTTAAGGACAGCGGTATGATCATGTGCAGGGACTGTTTGAGAAGGGAGCATGATTTTGCAAGCGGGCGGGCGGCCTTTTGGTATGATGACCTGCTCAAGGAAAGCGTGTACAGGTATAAGTACGGAGGAAGGGCTGAGTATGCCGGATATTATGCCGGAATAATGGCAAAACAGCTGGAACAGTATATAAAGTCATGCAGGCCGGATGCCATTATCCCGATACCCTTACACGCAGACAGGCAGAGGAAGAGGGGTTATAATCAGGCTGAGCTCCTTGCCGACGGTATTGCACGGTATTACGATATACCGGTCAGAAAGGATATATTAAGCCGGCCGGTAAAAACAAAAGTTCAGAAATCGCTCAGGGCGGGACAGAGACAAAATAATTTGAAAAAGGCTTTTAAAATAGACTCTGATGTTGTAAAATTAAAGAACACACTACTGGTCGATGACATATATACGACAGGAGCCACAATGGATGCGGCAGCAGGTTGTCTTAAGGCATCGGGGGTAATAAATGTGTACTATGTGGTACTGGGTATTGCGAATGTTGACTAGGATACTTGGAGGTATTTATTATGAATGTAAAGAATTGCAGAAACTGTGGTAAGTTGTTCAATTATATTGCCGGACCCAATATCTGTCCCGCTTGTAAGGAAGAGATAGAGAAGAAGTTCCAGCAGGCTAAGGAATTTGTTCGTAATACTGCGCATGCTACTGTTGCCATGGTTGCAGAGGAAGTTGATGTTCCCGAGCAGCAGGTTAAGCAGTGGGTAAGGGAAGAGAGGCTTGTTTTCTCTGATTCCGCGATCGCAGGTGTAGTGTGTGAGGTGTGCGGTGAGCCCATTACTACAGGCCGGTTCTGTGCTAAGTGTAAGAACCAGGTAATGAACGATCTGAACGGAGCCATTAAGAGACCTGACGCTCCTGTTGTTCAGAAGAAACAGAAGGATAACCCGAGGATGAGGTTCTTGGATAACAGATAAGAACCGGATTATGAGATGTTAAACGAAGAACGTATTGAATTAATGACCAAAATGGCGGCTTATGAAAGCCGGCAGGGAAGAAGGGATATATCCGTCCATGAATTTTTCAGGGGCGACTATATAAGCTTTCAGGTACTTAAATCGGCATTGTATGCAACCATAGGCTATGCACTTGGGGTTGCAATGTACATACTGTATGACCTTGAGGGTTTCCTTACCGACTTTTACAAGATGGACGTGGTTGAGTTTGCCAAGGGCATAGCCACTAAATACGCTGTCGTTTTGGTTATTTATTTGCTTGCTTCATACTTTGTATATGCCTACAGGTACAGCAGGGCGAAAAAACACATGAAGAAATATGTTTCCCAGCTTAATGAGCTTGATACCATGTATGACTGGGAATAGAATTACGTTTAGAAGGTAGGAAGAGTCATGACTAATCTGCTGGTATTTAAGGAACAGCTTACGGGTTTCTTTTCCAGATTTGAAACCTATATAGTAGCGGTTCTTAAATTTTTTGTGGGCTTGATTGCTCTGCTCATAGTGAATTCCAATCTGGGCTATATGTCCAAGATTGACAACGGTGCGATAGTTCTCATCGTTGCACTTTTATGCTCTTTTTTACCCATGAATCTTATTGTTCTGATCATAGCGGCGATGGTTCTTCTGCACATATATTCTCTGTCTCTTGAGTGTGCCCTGATCGTGGCCTTCGTGTTTATCATCATGTTTGTGCTTTATTTCAGGTTCTCTCCCAGGGATGCGGTTGCGGTTATCCTTACTCCGATATGCTTCATGTTTAAGATTCCCTACGTTGTACCGATGGCTCTGGGCTTCCTTGGAACACCTATGTCATGCATATCCGTCGGATGCGGTACGGTTGCATATTTTATGCTTGAATATATTAAAGAGAATGCCGATCAGATCGCATCTTTATCTACGGATGCCGAATCGGCTCTCGGAAGCTTCAAATATCTGATAGACGGCCTGCTGGGTTCCGATAAGATGCTCCTTCTTGTCATAACATTTGCGGTCGTTGTGGTGGCCGAGTATATGATAAAGTCACTCCCGGTTGATTATTCCTGGAAGATAGGACTCGGACTCGGTGCTGTTGTAAATATCCTTGTGATCCTTATCGGCTGTTCGGCTCTTGAGGTCGATATGTCAATAGCCGGGGTTTTTGTCGGTACACTTGTATCGGTTCTTATCGTACTTATCATACAGTTCTTTGTATTTAATGTGGATTATTCGCGGACGGAGAATGTCCAGTTTGAGGATGATGAATATTACTACTACGTTAAGGCAATACCAAAGATGTCGGTAGAGGCTCCTGACGTAAATGTGACCCGGATGGGCTACCGCGAAGAACCGGAAGACGATTTACAATACTTTGAATAATAAAGAATCTAAGGTATAGTTATGGAACAGATCGGAACGGCCATAAGATCCATTATGAACCAGTATCTGGGATGGGTATCCATGCCGGTGATCATGTGGACCGATATTGTAGAGATAATCATAATATCCATTCTTGTCTACCATGTCCTTCGGTGGATCAAGAACACCAGGGCATGGGCTCTTATGAGGGGTATCCTTATCATCCTGGTATTTGTCTTTATTGCAGCTCTGTTTGACATGACCACGATCCTGTGGATCGCCAAGAACGTTACGGGAATTGCCGTAACCGCACTTCTTATAGTATTTCAGCCCGAACTTCGTAAGGCTCTTGAACAGATCGGTAAATCAAACGTATTATCCGGTATTGTTCAGTTCGATTCATCAAGGGTCACGGGCGAGTTGTTTTCCGATAAGACAATAAACGAGCTTATAAGGGCTTCCTATGAAATGGGCAAGGCCAAGACCGGTGCCCTTATAGTTGTCCAGAACAAGGATCCGCTCACGGAATACGAGCTTACCGGAATCCTTATTGATTCACTGGTTTCCAGCCAGCTTCTCATTAATATATTCGAACATAATACTCCGCTTCATGACGGAGCTGTTATCATACACGGAGACAGGATAGCATCCGCCACCTGTTATCTGCCGCTGTCGGACAACATGGAACTCAGCAAGGAACTGGGTACGAGACATCGTGCGGGTGTGGGTATATCGGAGGCTACCGATTCGCTTACCATCATCGTATCCGAGGAGACAGGGCGTGTTTCCGTTGCGATGAACGGGGAACTCTTCAGGAATATCGACGCCGAATTCTTAAGAAAGAAGCTTGAGATCGTGCAGAGCAAGACAATGGAAGACAAGAAGATTTTCTTCTGGAAAGGCAGGGCTAAGAATGAGACAAAAACTGACAAATAATCTTGGCCTTAAGCTGATATCCATAGCCGTGGCCTTTATACTCTGGCTCGTTGTCGTAAGTATAGATGACCCGGTTATCACCAGGAACTATTCGGGTATTGAGGTTGAGATACTGAATGCGGATGCGGTGACATCCCAGGGCAAGGTATATGAGGTTCTTGACGGAAGCGATATAATATCTGTTTCATTGTCTGCCAAGAGATCGGTCCTTGAGAAGATGAGCCGCGATTACATCAAGGCAACAGCCGATCTTAAGGAGATGACCATCCTTAATTCGGTTTCAATCGATGTGCGTACCACCAGGTATTCGGATATGATCACTTCGATCACACCGCTTACCAAGAATCTTAAGGTGGAGGTTGAAGACCTTGAGAAGAAACAGCTGTCCATAAATGTAGAGACTGTTGGAACTCCTGCCAAGGGATATGTTGTCGGAAGTAATTCTCCCAGCGTCAACATAACTTCTGTTTCGGGTCCCAAGTCTGCTGTATCCAAGCTTGAAAGGGCTGTTGCGACCGTCGATGTATCGGGTGCAACATCCAATATAAGGGCATCATCCAAGGTTGTACTATATGACGGTAACGGAGATGTGGTCAATAATTCCGCCCTGACGGTAGGAGTGACCGATATACTGGTTGATATAGACATACTTGCAACCAAGGAAATACCTCTGACTGCAGCGATATCGGGAACGCCCGCCGATGGTTATGCATCTACCGGAAGAGTAGCGGTATCACCCGATACCATTCTTGTTGCAGGATCCGGATCTGCCTTTAAGTCGCTTGAAGGTATAACGATACCCGCTGAAGATGTATCGATAAACGGAGCAACGGGTGATGTTACCCATACCTTTGATATTAACGATTATCTGCCGGGCGGTATAAGACTTGCGACGGATGAATATGACGGAACAGTAGAGGTCACTGTCTACGTCGGCAAGCTGGAGAACACGATCGTGGATGTACCTATCGCCAATATAGCGATCGACAATATTCCTGAAGGGTACCAGGCTGCTCTGGTTGATATAGGTGGCAGCAAACGGATCGAGATACAGGGGCTCAATGAAGATATAAGCAGCCTTGATGCGTCCAGGATAACAGGTATTATAGATGCATCAAACATGACACCCAGGGATGCGGCGATAGAAGGTATACATGCAGGATCGTATGATGCAGCCGTCAAGTGGAACCTTCCTGCCGGGATAACGATCGTTAATTCATCCATGATGGAAGTAAGCCTGTATCCCGCAGCAGACAACACCGCACTGATCGCCCTGCCCCAGGAGGGCGTTGCGGGTATTGCGGGCCAGACAGAGAATACGGAACAGACAAACGAGTAAGGACAACTGGGTACTTGTGAAAGAGAGCCTTACATGTTATAATCATTTGGTGTGATTGATTATGATGAAACGGAGGACATTTGCAGATGGTCAGCCAGAAGGTGACTATAAAGAATCCTACGGGATTGCATTTAAGACCTGCCGGTATCCTGTGCAAGGAGGCCATGCAGTTTAAGTCCCTGATCACGTTTAATTTCCGCGAGAGTACGGCGAATGCCAAGAGCGTCCTAAGCGTCCTCGGCGCGTGTGTTAAATGCGGAGATGAAATTGAATTCGTGTGTGAAGGCGAGGACGAAGAGGAAGCACTCAAGGCCCTGGTGGAAGCGATAGAGGGCGGATTGGGCGAATAGAATATGACAAGACAGCCGATGGTCCGCCATCGGCTTTTTCTTTTTAAATATTTTTATACGGGAGGATGCAGTTATGAAAAATGTGGAGAGGTACAGAAAGAATCCGGTACTTCATTATCCGGAGAGACAGTGGCCGGATAAGGAGATCGAGAAGGCTCCGGTATGGTGCAGCGTTGATCTGCGCGACGGAAATCAGGCCCTTATCGATCCCATGATCGTAGAGGAGAAGATAGAGTTTTTCGAGATGCTCATTAAGCTTGGCTTCAAGGAAATAGAGATCGGTTTCCCGGCAGCATCACAGATAGAATATGACTTTCTCCGTCAGCTTGTTGACAGGAAGCTTATACCCGATGACGTGTGGGTGCAGGTGCTTACCCAGTGCCGCGAGGAACTTATCGAGAGAACCTTTGAATCGATTGAAGGCATTAAGAATGTTATCGTTCACATTTATAATTCTACTTCCGTACTCCAAAGGGATGTCGTATTCAATATGGAGAAGGATGAGATCATTCAGATAGCCGTTAACGGAACGAGATGGGTTAAGGAGAGGGCTGAGAAATTCGACGGTAATATCCGTCTTGAGTACTCACCCGAGAGCTTTACGGGTACCGAGGTGGAGTTCTCGCATGATATCTGTGAGGCTGTTCTTAAGGAGTGGGGAGCAAGCAAGGAAGATCCCGTGATTATCAACCTGCCTGCCACCGTTGAGCTTAACACCCCCAATGTGTATGCCGATCAGATAGAGTGGATGAACAGGCATTTTTCGGACAGGGACAGCGTGATCTTAAGCATCCATCCCCACAATGACAGGGGAACCGGTATTGCCGCAACAGAACTTGCCATGCTTGCCGGTGCCGACCGTGTGGAAGGAACCCTCTTCGGAAACGGTGAGAGAACCGGTAATATAGATATCTTAAACATAGCCTACAATATGTTCTCGCAGGGTATCGACCCCGAGCTTAACATTGAGAGGATAAACGATATAATCGAAGTATACGAACGTCTTGTCAAGATGCCTATAGATGACAGGCATCCTTATGCAGGCAAGCTGGTATTCACGGCCTTTTCGGGTTCTCACCAGGATGCCATTAACAAGGGCGTCAAGGCCATGAACGAGAGAAAGTCGACCATATGGCAGGTACCCTATCTGCCGATCGATCCTGCGGATATAGGACGTGAATACGAGCCCATCGTCCGCATCAATTCCCAGTCGGGCAAGGGCGGGGTTGCCTTTATCATGGATACCTATTTCGGCTTCAAGCTTCCCAAGGGAATGCACAAGGAATTTGCGAAGGTAATCCAGGCCATTACAGAGAAGCAGGGTGAGATATCTCCCGATGAGATCATGGCATCCTTTAAGGAGAACTACATAGACAAGAAGGAACCCCTTCATTTCAGGAAACTTAAGGTTGACGATACCTCGGATTCGTCTGATTCTGAATTCGATACACATATCGTGCTCACATATACGAAGTTCGGTAAGGAAGAGTCATTCGAGGCAGTCGGTAACGGACCCATCGATGCAGTACTGCGCGGACTTAAGGAGAACCTTGACATCAACATCAAGGTACTTGACTATGAAGAGCATGCCCTTCAGGGCGGTGCCAATGCCCAGGCTGCGGCATATATCCACCTGCTTGATGCGGATGAAGGCAGCGTTACTTACGGCGTAGGCGTAAGCTCGAACATAACAAGGGCTTCGGTACGTGCGATCTTCTCGGCGATCAACAGGCTCGAACTTATAAAATAGAGGATGTTTAAATGAAATACGATTATCTTATAGTCGGGGCAGGCCTCTTCGGGGCCGTATTTGCCCATGAAGCACATAAGGCAGGGAAGAAGTGCCTTGTCATCGATAAGAGGCCTCATATAGGCGGCAACACTTATACCGAGGAAACAGAGGGCATAAACGTCCATAAGTACGGTGCCCATATATTCCACACCTCCGATAAGGAAGTCTGGGATTACGTTAATTCTTTTGCGGAATTCAACAGGTATACGAATTCGCCGGTTGCAAGATATAAGGACGAGCTCTATAACCTTCCCTTCAATATGAACACCTTCCATGCCCTGTGGGGGGTAAGGACCCCGGATGAAGCAAGGGCGAAGATCGACGAACAGAAAAGGGAAGCCCTGGATGAGATGAAGGCAGCAGGGGTAAGCGAACCCCGCAACCTTCGCGAACAGGCATTAAGCCTTGTGGGTCGGGATATCTATGTAAAGCTTATAGAGGGATATACCGAAAAGCAGTGGGGCAAGAGGGCCGATGAGCTTCCTGCCTTTATCATAAAGCGTCTTCCGGTAAGGTTAACCTACGATAATAACTATTTTAACGATAAGTATCAGGGGATTCCTGCCGGCGGATATACCGGGATGATGGAGAAGATGCTGAAAGGCTGTGATGTTAAGCTGTCAACGGACTATTTTACAGACAGGGAAGCCTTCGATGCATGTGCGGACAGGATCGTATTTACCGGTATGATCGATGAGTTCTACGGTTACAGGTTCGGAGAGCTTGAGTACAGGAGCTTAAGGTTTGAAACCGAGGTCCTTGATACGGACAATTACCAGGGTAATGCGGTGGTGAATTACACTGAATATGAAGTACCTTATACCAGGATCATAGAACATAAGCACTTCGAATTCGGGACGCAGGAGAAGACCGTGATAACAAGGGAATATCCGGCACTCTGGAAAAAGGGAGACGAGCCTTATTATCCGATGAATGATGAGAAGAACAATGCATTGTTTGCAAGATATAAGGAGCTTGCGGATGCAGAAGTTAAGGTCATCTTCGGCGGCCGTCTCGGTGAATACAAGTATTACGATATGCATCAGGTCATAAGACAGGCATTGAATACGGTAAGGAACGTATTGTCTTAAAGAGGCACATGGGTTTTAAATATGGTGCCGGCAGATGTAACAAAACGGAACATGGAATATGTGGACAGCAGATAACTGGAAGGATTACGAAGTAATAGATACAAGCAGGGGCGAGAAGCTGGAACGCTGGGGCAAGTATGTCCTGGTGCGTCCGGATCCGCAGGTCATATGGGACACGGACAGGGAAGATGCGGGCTGGAAGAAGCCCAATGCCCATTACCACAGGTCCTCAAGGGGCGGGGGAGAATGGGAGTTTATCGATCTTCCGGAGCAGTGGACAGTTAACTATAATGAACTTACATTTAATCTTAAGCCCTTCTCCTTTAAGCACACGGGACTTTTCCCGGAACAGGCAGCCAACTGGGACTGGTTTGGCGGACTAATAAGGGATTCTCACCGTCAGGTTAAGGTTCTTAACCTCTTTGCCTATACGGGCGGTGCCACACTGGCGGCAGCAGCGGCAGGTGCTTCGGTAACCCACGTAGACGCCTCAAAGGGCATGGTCGCCTGGGCCAGGGAGAATGCGAGGAGCTCGGGACTTGAAGATGCTCCTATCCGCTGGCTTGTGGATGACTGTGTTAAGTTTGTTGAACGTGAGATAAGGCGGGGCAATAAGTATGATGCCATAATAATGGATCCTCCCTCTTACGGGCGCGGACCCAAGGGTGAGATATGGAAGATCGAAGAGTCGATCTTTCCCTTTATTGAACTGTGCTCACAGGTGCTTTCGGATGATCCCCTTTTCCTGCTGGTCAATTCCTACACAACAGGCTTGCAGCCGGCCGTACTTTCATATATGATAAATACGGTGATCGTTAAGAAATTCGGAGGTCATGTGGAATCGGATGAAATAGGCCTTCCGGTTACAAGATCGGGACTGATCCTGCCTTGCGGAGCCAGCGGCAGGTACGTGGGCAGGTAATCTGCATAGATAATTGCAGGTCTTACCACAACATCTTGATTATGTCAACCTTTTAAACACAATATGTGTAATTTCGGCAAAATTTATAAAAAAACTAAGTTATTTTTTGTCACATATGTTGCATTTCGTGATTGATTGTATTATAATTGAACCATAAATAGATATTGGGTCATTATATCTATTTGCACGGAGTGTACCCATAGTCCATGGCAGCCGGAAGGAACCGGTAAGGGAATAAGCCATCGGGCTCCCCATGATGAATATCATGGGCAGATCAAGGAGGAAAGGAGGGGCACTTATGGCAGACATAACAACGTTAAATACCGTCTATAATCATTACATGACGACGTATGCTCCAGAGGGCAGCAATTCCAAGTATGATGCCCATAAGAAGAGTGAGCTTAAAAACGTCGTTAATTCCATTGTCAAATTAAATAAAGATGCACCCCTTTTCCTGATAGATAATTCTCCGGAGACTAAGGAATTTGCCGTAAGTCTGAAGGAGAGTGCAAGACAGCTTAAAAATACCATCTCATCGCTATCGGTCGAGAACGGGGATGAGATGCTGAGCAAGAAAACGGTATCGAGCAGCAATGACAGCATCGTGAGCGCTGCCTATATAGGAAGCCCCGGTAATGATGGATCGCCGCCCGGTATAGAGGTTACGGTTAAACAGCTGGCCTCGGGACAGATAAATACGGGCCGGGGAATGCCACCGGATGAGATGGGCCTTCCGCCGGACACCTATTCATTTGATATACGGTCGCGGGACATTGATTACGAGTTCCAGTTCAACATTAATGAAGGGGACACGAACAAAACAATAGAGGAGAAGCTTGCAAGGCTGATCACAAGAAGTAACATCGGGATACATGCCGAGACAGTGGAGGATGAAAACGGGAATATTTCACTTTCGCTTAAATCGGACGACACCGGTGTTAAAGCTGACTCTGCATTTCTGTTTGAGGTCAGTGATGACAAGACCAGCAAGACAAGGGGAGCTGTTGATTATTTCGGTATTAACAATGTGGTAAAGTCACCTTCGGATGCCGAATATACCATAAACGGCGAGCCGATGAACTCATCGACCAACTCCATAAATTACGGTAAGTTCTATGAGCTGAACTTAAAGAACGTGACCGAAGGGGATGAGACCGTATCCATCGGCGTTAAGACGGATGTCGAGTCCCTGACGGATAATATTTCCCATCTTATAATGGGATACAATGCTTTCATGCAGAATGCTTCAAGATATCTTGACTCCCAGCCGCATTCCAATGCACTGGTACGTGAGATGTCGGGACTTTCTGCGGGCTTTAACAATGAGCTTGAATCCCTGGGAGTTAACTTTAATGATGACGGACAGATAACCCTTGATAAGAACCTTATTCAGCAGACCGCCCAGGAGGACGATTCGCTGATGAGGTTTGACAATGTTAAAAAGTTCGCTAACAATATACTTAACAAGGCCAATTCTATAGCCCTGGATCCTTTACAGTACACAAATAAGAAGATAGTAGCCTATAAGGATCCGAATGCCAATAATTTCGCGTCGCCGTACATAACCAGCAATTACAGCGGTATGATGTTCTCAAGCTATTGCTGATCATCTTAAGGGGTACCACGGATCGTCGTAGTACTTCTTTCTTTGTGTTTGCCATTTTCCCTCTTCTATATTATACTGTTTTAATGTGGTGACTTGATAAAATACCACTAAAAACATTTTGGGAGGATGAAAAATGGGCAGTTCACTGGGTATTGTGCTTGTTGCCTTCTTTCTGTACCTGCTTATGATGATAATCATAGGCGCCATGTGCATGAAGCAGAACAACAACGCGGAGGATTATTTTTTGGGAGGCCGTAACTTAGGCGGATTTATGGCCGCTTTATCGGCTCAGGCATCGGATATGTCTGGCTGGCTTCTTATGGGACTTCCGGGTTCCATCTATCTTATGGGAACGGGCCAGGCATGGATAGGCATCGGACTTTTCATAGGAACGACGATCAACTGGATATTTATATCGGGTAAGCTTCGTAAGTATACGATACGTGCCAACAATTCGCTTACGCTTCCCGAATTCTTCCAGAACAGGTATAAGGACAATAAACAGGTCCTTCTGGGAGCATCTTCGGTTGTAATAGTTATCTTCTTTCTTGTCTATACCGCATCGGCACTTGCTTCGGGCGGTAAGCTCTTTAATTCCATTTTCGGTATTGACTATCATACGGCCCTTGTTATAGGTGCCCTGGTTATACTTGTGTATACCTTTATGGGCGGCTTCCTGGCCGTGTGTACGACTGACTTTATCCAGGGAACTCTTATGCTTGTTGCGCTTCTTCTGGTTCCGATCATTGCATATTTTATGATAGGATCGGGTAATGTAAATTCAGTCATCGCATCAACAGGTGTTGATCCGGTATCCTTCATGAACATAATGCAGGAGAACGGTGAGCCCATCAAGGCTGTCTCGATAATATCATCACTGGCATGGGGACTGGGTTATTTCGGAATGCCTCACATCCTTGTTCGTTTCATGGCTATTAAGGATGAGAAGGAACTTAAGAAATCAAAAGTTGTTGCCATTACATGGGTATTCCTGTCACTCCTCTTTGCCTGCATCATAGGCCTTGTGGGAAGGGCATATCTTGCACCGGTCATTCTTGGTACCGAAGGTCAGGTATCAAGTGAGAGCGTGTTCATAGAAATGATAAAGAAGCTGTTCATATCGGATATCAGGGCACCCTTTATCGCCGGCATACTCTTGTGTGCGATACTGGCCGCCATAATGTCAACGGCTGATTCCCAGCTGCTTGTTACTTCCTCGGCAGTTGCTGAGGACCTTTACAAGGGAATCTTTAAGAAGGATGCAGATGAACTGTCTGTGCTTAAGCTTTCAAGGGTAACGGTTATGGTAGTGGCCCTTCTTGCAATAGTCATCGCATGGAATCCGGATTCATCCATCATGGCGCTTGTGTCTGATGCGTGGGCAGGATTCGGAGCAGCCTTCGGTCCCCTCGTGCTTATGTCCCTCTTCTGGAAGAGGACCAATATACAGGGAGCTCTCGCAGGCATCATATCCGGTGCTGCAGTTGTTATCCTGTGGGATTACATTCCGCTTGTTTCGGGTGCAACGCTTAGCACTGTAACCGGGCTTTACTCACTGGTACCCGGTTTCTTCATAAGCCTGCTGCTCATAGTTATCGTAAGTCTTGCAACTCCCGAACCTTCGAAGGATATTGTGGAAGCTTTCGAAGATGTAAATCGGAAATGATCAATCTATTATGATCACAGGCTTTCAATAAACCTGTCAAATGCCGCGAAGCCTTTATCATCGCGCTTGTAAACACCGGCATTTTCAAGAACATGTGAGAATACAAGGGCAATCTCGTCACGGATGATCGTGTCGAGGTTGTCCTTATTTATATCATCATATCTGCCCATCCACTCATTTGCCCAATCGGCATGGGCCGCTGTTTTCTCATCCGCGGTTAAGTCCCTGCCCTCAAGGATTGCTTCCTTAAGGGCTGCCATTTCGTTCTTAAGCCTTGCGGGCAGGATGGCAAGTCCCATAACTTCGATAAGGCCGATATTTTCCTTCTTGATATGGTGGTACTCCTGATGGGGATGGTATACTCCGAGCGGGAATTCTTCGGTCGTGATATTGTTCCGTAGAACGAGGTCCAGTTCATAGAGGTCGCCGCGCATCCTGGCTATCGGAGTGATCGTATTGTGCGGTATGGAAGATGAATAAGCATATATGAATGCGTCTTCATCCGTATATTCCCTCCATGAGGTCAGTATGTGGTCCGCTGCAGCCACAATGCTGTCTATATCCTTGCCCTGCAGGCGTATCGTTGAAAGAGGCCACTTTATCCTTCCCGCATGGACTCCGGGGAAATCCTTAAGGTCAAATTCACGCTCATAAGGAGCCCTTACCATGGGGAATTCATAATTACCGCCCTGGAAGTGGTCGTGGCTCAATATGGAACCGCCGACGATCGGAAGGTCCGCATTGGAACCTGCGGTATAATGAGGGAACTGTCTTACGAAGTCGAGAAGCTTGTTGAATACAGCCCGGTCTATCTTCATGGGAATATGTTCCTCATTAAAGATTATGCAGTGTTCATTATAGTAAACGTAGGGTGAATACTGGAGAAAGTATGACTCGTTGCACAGGGTAACGGGTATGATCCTGTGGTTCTGCCTTGCGGGATGCGAGATATGACCCGCATAGCCCTCATTCTCACGGCACAGAAGACAGGCGGGATAGCCTGACTTTTTAGCCTGCCCTGCCTTGATTATATCCCTGGGGTCCTTCTCCGGCTTGCTTAAATTGATCGTGATATCGATCTTGCCGAATTCGGTGTCGGTCGACCATTTAACATCCTTCTTGATCCTGTCGGTCCTTATGTAATTGGTATTCTTTGCAAAATAATAATAGTAATCCGTTGCTTCCTTAGGGGAAGATCTAAGGGCATCATTGAACTTCCTTCGGATCACCGACGGGGGAGGAGTAATAAGCCCCATGATCTTAGTATCAAAGAGATCGCGCTGTGTTATCGTATCTTCAAGAAGGCCTTCTGCTATCGAATAATCAAGCATATCCGAAAGGATAAGATCAAGCGAGCGCACTTCCTTAACTTCTTCCGGTGCATAGTCATTAGATCCGAATAGTTCAAGCAGGCGGTTAACGGTATAGGTTTCGTCAGCATCATCAATGAGTCCCGTATTTATGCCGTAAATAACAAGTTCCTTTATAAGTGTGCTTATTTTCATGATATCCTCCTGATATTTTGAGTCTGTTCTAAACAGTAATTATAAGATCCCATGGATTTATCGATATATCCTGTCCGTCTTCTATATCTTTATCGTTCAGCATATCATATACTGAAGGTCCGTCATATCTGAACGTAACATATTCGGATGAATAATTGAAATAGAAGGTGACGGGATCACGGTATGCGTTGTAACCATCCCTTTTCACTATGGGGAATGAGAAGGAAGGTATATTCATATGCGCAATACCTGCAAGCCTTGTTATAAGCGCCTTAAGCCCCTTATCATCGATATGGCATCCCAGGTATGTCACTGTGCCTTTACCGTATGAGGAATGGGTTATCGCCGCGTACCTTTTCCAGACGGGATGATCGTAATATGCCCATACATTCTCCTCATCGGCTTCAAGCAGCTCCATCCATCCGGTCACCGTGGAATCCGTTTCGTTTATCGTGATACTTGTGCCTTCATCGGGTACCGTGAACATATCGTATCCCGCCTTCATTATATCACTTATTTTATGGGGCTGCCTGTCGTGATATATCTTTAATTCATCATCCGAGAAACAGCTCTTGAAGGTCATGAGCAAGTGTCCGCCTTTTTGGACATATTCCCTGAGCTTTTCGATATCATCATCGCTGCAGCTGTAAAGGGCAGGAACGATAAGGATAGAATAAGGTGTAAGATCATCCGGTTTCCTTACAAGATCGCATTCAAGGTTCATTTCATACAGACAGTCATATATCTGCCGTATAATACCGTTGTAGTCAAGAGTATCGCTTATGGGGAACTCATCAAGACCCGTAAGGCTGTGGTTGTCAACAAGTATCGCAATTTCATTATATTTCTCAAGGGGTGTGAGCATATCCCTGTTAACCCAAAATTCCCGTCTCCATGCGGCAAGCTCCTTATAGGTTTCACCGGGAGTAAGGTCATGACTTAATATACCCTTCCAATAGGACTCGATGGCATTGTGGATGGAATGCCAGTTCCAGTAAAGGATACCGACAGCTCCCCCGGCAACATGCGAGTAAGCCTGTAAGCGCAGCTGCCCCGGATAGGGAAGCCATGCAGGATTGCCCTGCGCCTGGGTCTCGAGGACGATATGGTTATCCTTCTTAAGAGACCTGGCAAGATCCGAAGCGAAGGCTATCTCCTTGCCGTCAAGGCCTGCGCCGGAGTCATGATAAACATCGATGCCGGCTATATCCATGCATTCAGCCCCGCCCGCCTGATCGATAAGGGGATGGAGGCCGTAGGAATGCGTTGTCCATGAAAAGTCAAAATTGTGGGTGATAAACTGACCGGGCTTTTTATATTCATTGACAAGCCCCGCCTGCCAGGCAAGGAATTCCTTTACAACATCACGAAGGAAACGCTGATAGGCTGCATGAAGGCTTCCGTTTATCGTGCCCCTTATATCCGGAAAGTCATCCCATGATGATATGGAATTACTCCAGTAGCTTAAGCCGAATTCCCTGTTGAATTCATTTATATCGGGATACTGTTTCTTTATTCTCTCAAGAAAGATCTTCTGTGTTTCGGGGGATACATCATCAGCCGACCTGGTTTCATTATCAAGCTGGTAGCCGATAACACAGGGATGATCACATACATGGGATATAAGCTTTCGGATGATGCGTTCGCAGAATCTTAAGTAGTCGGGATTAAGAAGGTTGTTCTGCTGTCTGGCCCCGTATATGCACTTACCTGAAGGCCTGAGTGCCAAGATATCGGGATATTGTCTCGCCATCCATGAGGGGATGGCATAGGTGGGAGTTCCGACTATGACCTTTATATCATACTTACGGGCTGCATTAAGCATCCTGTCTATGCATGTAAAATCAAATACTCCGTCAGAGGGTTCAAGTGTGCTCCAGGTTGATTCCGCAATCCGGACGGTATTAAAGCCGCCCTCTTTAAGAAGCTTAAAGTCCTCATCAATACGGTCACAGGGCATATACTCATCGTAATAAGCCGCACCAAAAAGAAAATCGCTCATTAAGTCCTCCCGGATCATTTACTGTATGATCATGAAATGTGTTGACAAGAAATATCAGTGGCTGTTATATTTAAAACAACCGGTTGCGCAAAATATAACATCATATACAAAAAAAGTCAAGAAGCACCGAACTATCGTTTCAGATCAACTGTCATAAGGAGGGGCCCAGATCAAGAATACAAATACAGAAGGCACCTGTACCATAGCCGATATAGCCAGGGAACTGGGGATCAGTAAGACAACCGTATCAAGAGCGATATCGGGCAAGGGAAGGATAAGCGCCGAAACAAGGAACAGGGTTTTAAGCTTCATAGAGGAGAATAAGTACAGACCCAATCCGCTGGCCAAAGGTCTTGCCAATTCAAGGACATACAATATCTGCTGGGCCATGCCCGGGGATTCGTCGATGACCGATCTTCCCTTTTTCCAGAGGTGCCTTTTGGGGATCGTGGAGACAGCTGCAAAATACGATTACGATATCCTTATCAGCATGACCTATGAGGAGAATACGGTGCAGCTTGGGAGGATAGTTGAGAACAGAAAAGCAGACGGTGTGATACTGGGCAGAACACTTATGCAGGATAAGAATGTGCAGCTCCTTAAGGACAAGGGAATTCCCTTTGTTGTGATCGGATCGACCGATGAAGACGGTGTTACCCAGGTGGACAATGATCATGTAAAGGCCTGCAGGGAGCTTACTGATATCCTGATCATGAAGGGGATGAGGAGGTTTTCACTGATAGGCGGAGATATGAACCATATGGTCAACAGGACCAGGTATGAAGGGTTCAGCTCAGCCCTTCACGCAAGGAACATCAATCCCAGTGCCAACCTTATTTACCTTAACAACGAAAAGGATGAGGAAATAGAGAGGGCTGTGGACAATGCTCTCATGAATAACGCGGAATGCATAATATGCATGGATGACAGGATATGTGCTACCGTTGTGAATAAGCTTCGAAGGGACGGTGTGATGATACCGGGTGAAATAAAGGTTGCATCCTTCTATAACAGCAGCCTGCTCGACGGATTAAGAACTCCGATAACAACCCTTCAATATGATCCCAAGGAGCTGGGGAATGCGGCATGCCGGGCACTTCTTGATATGATAGAAGGTGTGGAAGTGCCTAAGAAGCAGATGCTTTCCTACGATGTTCTTCTTAAGGGTTCCACCCAATAATGTGCCATGGGGACGGTTCTTTTGGCACACATCTAATATAGAGATAGGAGAATTTATGAAAGACACATTTATAGTAAACATTATACACCGGCCCGAGATGGTACCGGAATATGCCGAGAAGGTGACAGGACAGGGCAAGGCGGAGGATATAAGCCGTAAGGCACTTCTCACGGAGTCACTGGATATATTTAAGTTCCAGCAGGAGACAGCCCACAAGAACGGCTTAAAGACAACGATCCAGATGACCTATGCATCCCTTTTTAACGAAGAGGCATGCTCCATTGCAAGGGAACATCATGATAAGTACGGTGATGAGATAGCCTTATCCCTGCTCGGTCTTCCCTGTAAGGAATTCAGGGAGAAATACAAGACCAAGGATTTCTGTATCTGGATGTTTTCCATGGAAGATAAGAAAAGCATCGTTGATGATGTTTTCGGCAAGTTCCATGACATCTTCGGATTTTATCCCCAGTCTACAGGCTCCTATTATATGGATGCCGACCTGACCAATTACATTAAGGAAAAATACCCTTCCGTCAAGTGTGCGGTTGCCACCTGCTGGGAGGAGGGCCCCAAGGCCTATCACACCTGCAACAATTCATGGTATACCCTTTTGGACGGCGGTCCGTGGAATCCGTGGATACCCAGCAAGCAGAATACTCACGCTCCGGCAGCGGATGAGTCGGAAGATTCGGGGATCGTAGCCATCCCTCATCTGTCGAGAGACCTGCTGGCCTGCTATGACGGAAACGGTTCCAATTTTGGGACACATCCCCAGAACGTGCTCCGCGGAATGATATATGATACCAAAACCTGGGAGTACCCCTATTTATATAATCTTGTGGACCAGTACAGACATCTGGCCAAGTATAACAACGGCTATTCCTACAACATGATGTTTGTAGGGCCGGGATGGCTTAATAAGATGGGACGCTGGGAGCAGCCCTATGAGCTTCTTAAAAAGTCATACGAAGACGGAATGGCTTACTACGGCGAGCTTAAGAAGGAAGGCAAGGCCATTGATATGACCATGGCCGAATTTGCTGACTTTTACCGGGCCAACAAGACTTACACCGAACCTGAATGTGCCCTGTGGAAGGATATCCTCTACGGATCCGACAAGCAGCTCTTCTGGTACAGCGACCCATATATGAGGGCATGCATAAACATGGATCAGGGCGGGGCCATGGTCGATCTGAGACCCTATGCGGCCAAGCTTGAGTGGCCGGTAGGAATAGGAACACCTCATGTTCAGGATGCATCCTATCCCTTCCTTATCCAGGAGAAGTACAGGGCAGGCTACTTTACCCACTATGCCGGAGAAGGAACGATACGTTCGGCCAAGCTGTCATACAAAGGTGAAGAGGTTGACCTGTGTCTGTGCAGGACCCATGCGAAGTTCAGCGTGGAAGGTAATGAGAGGATACTGACTCTTGATCCGGTCGAAATAGAATTCAGCGATCTTACGGTCAGCCTTCAGACAAGGATAATATTTAAAGAAGGATCTTCGGAAGTCAGATACGAAAGAAGCATCATTAACATGAGCGATCCGAGTGCCGAGGTCACACTCAATGAGTATATGGTAGCCTGCTACGGTACAACCGAGTATCCCGAGGACATGACGGGCATTGAGTTGAGCGTGTCAAACGGTACGATAAGCAGGACAATTGATTATGAATACAAATGCAGGGAAGAATCACTCGAAAACGGATGTGAAGCTAAGGCAGTGATCCCCGCGATAAAGACGGAAGTGTCTCTTGTATCGGATACAGTGGGCGGTGTATCATATATAAGAGAAGGATACGCCTTCTCGCCCATGTTTACATTGGGATACAATAAAAACATAAAGGATAAGGAGGTGGTATCAACATGGCTCAGGCTGGGAAAGGCAAACTGAATTACAGATGCCCCTTATGCTTTATGAGGGATATTGATATGGACATGTTCTATGATAAGGACAAAAATGAGTATTACTGCTTAAGGTGCCAGTATACGGGTGATGAAGCGGATGTACTTGAAAAGAATGAAATGATACGTATAAAGTACGGGAGAATGCATGAAAGGATCACAAACTTTGACTGATAACGACTTTATTAAGGGAATGGATATCTCAACTCTTGCGGAAGAAGAGAAGTGCGGTGCAAAGTTTTATGACGGCGGTGCGCAGGACGATGCACTGAAGATACTTAAGAGGTACGGATGCAACTCTGTAAGACTGCGTTTATGGAACGATCCTTACAGTGAGAACGGCACCCCATACGGGGCAGGTACCAATGACCTTAAGACCACCATCAGCCTTTCAAGACGGGCAAGGGATCTGGGGATGAGCATACTGCTTGACTTCCATTACAGTGACTTCTGGGCAGACCCGGGTAAGCAGAGGGTGCCCAAGGCCTGGCGGGGATATGATCCGTCACAGCTTGAGAAGGCAGTGTATGATTTTACCCTTGATACTATGGAAGCCCTTAAGAAGGAAGGCCTGTGTCCCGAAATGGTACAGGTGGGGAACGAGGTAACAAACGGCCTTCTGTGGCCTACCGGAAGGAAGACGGTTAAGGGCTGGTGTGATAATCCGGATGGATATATGAATATCTCCAAATATATCAGTGCCGGTGTCAGGGCGGTAAGGGATGCTTCAAAGGATACACAGGTCATGATCCACCTTGACAACGGCGGGCTTAATGAGATGTACATTGACTGGTTCGACCATTATCTTGAGAAGGGCGAGGACTTTGATATCATAGGCCTGTCCTACTATCCCTTCTGGCACGGTCCGCTTGACGGCCTGTCACATAACATGAACGACATGGTTAAGCGGTACGGCAAGAAGGTGTGTATTGCCGAGGTCTCGACCGGGTTCTCTACAGACGATTACAGCACCTACGAGGGTATGCAGCCGGGTACGGTAAAGGGCATGGCAACCAAGCCCGAGCTTGTGGCCAGGGTGCCTTATCCCATGACTCACCAGGGCCAGGCGGATTTCATGACGGATCTAATGAACCGGATAGCTAAAATTGACGGAGGGCTGGGCTTCTACTACTGGGAGCCTGCATGGATACCGGTGCCGGGATGCGGATGGGCCAATGAAGAGGCTCTTGAATATATCGAAGAGAAGGGGCCGGGCGGTAACGAATGGGCCAACCAGGCGCTGTTCGACTACGACGGGAACGTGCTTCCCGCACTTGCCACCATACGTGACTTTACAAGATAGTGTACTCCGCTTCGCATCATACGATTTTGGACGAACCGTCAGAGTACCGGGTTCGACTCGGCATCCATGCCTCGGCTCACCGCTCTCCCCTCAATCCAATCGGGGAGCACTCTTCCTCTCGTCCGAAATGTATGCTGCTTCGCTCGGTGGTATACGTAATGTTAAGAAAGTAAGCGGTGAAATTTCCGTGTCCTTTGCTCGTTGAACTGACGATAGAATATAAATACTGCACTATTTAGATGAGCGAAGCAGCATACATTTCGGACGAGAGGAAGAGTGCTCCCCGACCGGAACTGTCCACGGCCTTGTGGCGTGGAAGCCCGCCGGCTTTGAGGCATCAGAGAAATCCGTAAGGATTTCTA
>JBGUQP010000237.1:0-7161 GCA_045131145.1 Lachnospiraceae bacterium
CAAGGCTCATGTGATATATCCCGAACAGCCCTGCCTGGATAATATTGGCTGCAAAAAAAGGAAAGAACTTACCGGCAATGGACAGGATAAGTAAGCGGAAGATCAGTTCTTCTAAAATGGGTGCGGCAAATGTGACAAGTATTATCATCGACAGATCATTCTCAAGAAGAGGTGATATATGCTCCTGATAAGCGCTTGACACGCCGGGCATGGTATCCAGTATAAAACCGAGGATGAAGGCGGCAGCCAGTTCACATTCAATCCCCAGAAGGGAGCACAACGCCGCGTTCCGTGGCCTGATATTCAAGAAAGTAGATAAATTCATCGCGATTGTCCTTATTGACTTTAACACCGAAACCCTGCTGCCACAGGTTGTCATGCTTTTCTCCGTTATAGGCTATCTCCATCATTTTCTGAGATACCTCGGCTGTAAAGTGACTGGTCTCATAATAATTGTGTTCATCAAGTGTTATATCGGAAAACGAGCTGAAATTCATATACTCGACTTCCCCTGCCAGAGCATAGAGGAAACTAAGATAGCCGTTCTCTATATCCCTCTGGTAGGTTTTCCAGTAAAGGGGATTGGTGACTATGCGTAATTTTATATTATTATCCTCACATACAGCCTTAAGTTCCCTTATGTCGGACATAACATCATCGACTCTTAATTTGTAGTAGTCAGCCCAGTAGCCGACCTCATTCTCGTCATGGAATGAACTGAGAGCATTAAGACGTTCCGAGCCGCTTCTTCTGAACCTGGCCGTATAATCATCGTCGATGACTTTATAATCCTTTATCTGCTGATAAGCTTCAAAGGTAGTGAGAATATCACAGTATTTTACATAAAAGTCAAACCAGGAGCTTATCGTATCATCAGGATACGGAGTCCGAAAGAGCATGGACTTGTGAAGGCCCTCCGGATCGACAAAACAGGAGATATCATCTACCATGACCGTAACGTTCTTGGGAACAAAGCCCTTTTTTATAAGGATCTTGAGAAGCCGTACATGCTCTGCAGGTAATGCTTCCGAAGAGCACATATTATAGTACCTGCCGTCAGGTAATGCCTCAACATCGGTAAAGCCTGCGCGGGATGAACCAAAGAGGAGGGAATCGAATTCGTCCCTGTGGTTTAATATGTACCGCATCTTTATGAAGTTTTTGTTGGCTTCGATACCGTTATTTCGCGGATATTCGGTGTGAAAAATGTTGTAGGGATCGATCACCACGTTTATCGTGATGAAAAATCCCAAAACGATCACCGAAAATATCGCAAATTTCGATATGAATTTAAAAAATCCTTTATTCCTGCTCATTATTTACTCCGCTTAATGTTAAAACTTAAAGTAAATAAACTCCTGTACTTCTGTATTGTGCGTCTTAAGTGCGATAACCAGGATCGCCGACGCTATATATACCACCCAGCGAAGAGGTGCCTTCATTTTATTCATCTTAAGCAGCAGGTCTGTGCGCTCGTTGAAGTGATCATATATTAACAGCAGTACAATGGCCGCTGTTGTCTTGATAACTGATTTTGAACTCATGGTCATCTGGGCCATGGCATCCTGCAGGTTAAAGCTTGTGAACATGCTGCGGACAATATAGAGGGCTTCCGATATGGAGTTGGCTCTGAAGAACATACAGGCATAGCTCACTATACAGAAGGTCAGGACCGTGAGTATCAGTTTTACGGGTTTTGAAAGGTTTTTCTCCTTTTCACGGTCAAGACCTATAGCTTCTTTTATCCTGTTCTCTATTATCTGGGCCGCTCCGTGGATACCGCCCCAAAGGACGAAAGTCCAGCTGGCTCCATGCCACAGACCGCTTAATAAAAAGGTTATAAGAAGGTTAAGATCGCGTCTTGCCTTTCTGCACCTGTTACCGCCAAGGGGAATGTATACATAGTCCCTGAACCAGGTTGATAAGGATATGTGCCACCTGCCCCAGAATTCCTTGATGCTGGAAGCAAGATAGGGCTGCCGGAAGTTGCCGGTAAGTTCAAAGCCAAGCATTCTTGCCACACCGATCGCCATATCCGAATATCCCGAAAAGTCACAGTAGATCTCAAAGGTATAGAGAAGGGTTGCCCATGCAAAGCAGATACCGCTATGCTCGGGGACCTTGTTAAATACTTCATCAACATATTTAACCATCATGTCGGCTATGACTATCTTTTTTATCATTCCGAGCATAAGAAGTCTTGCTCCGTAAACGACGGAATCATAATCGAATGACTTTTCCTTATCTATCTGCGGGATGAAATGACCTGCCCTCTCTATGGGACCGGATGAGATATTGGGAAAGAAGGAAACAAAGATGGCATACTTGCCGAAGTGCCTTACCGGTTCGGTCTTACCCCTGTATACATCAACAAGGTATCCGATAGCCATAAAGGTATAAAAGGAGATACCTACCGGCATGATAAGCTTAAGGGTTGTTTCCTGCATGGGTATGCTTATCTTGTTTAAGATCTTTGATACCGTGTACAGGGCGAAGTTTAGATACTTGAACACAAGTAACAGGGATAATGTCGTGATCACCCCTGTTATCATGATTATTTTTTTCTTTTTTGATTCCCGTTCCTTATCCATCAGGATGGCACATAAGAATGAAGCAGCCATCGTTATCAGGATAACGGCAAGAAACCTTACATCGTAGCTTATATAAAACCAGGCATTTGCGGCCAGTATTATGATCCATCTGTATTTATGGGGCATTAGCCAGTAAACCGTAAATACAATGGCCATGAAGACCGCAAAGGCAGCCGTTGAAAATAGCATTATTTACACCTCAACCTGCAATGGCCTTAAGTCCGTCCCGTTCGGCAAAGCTCATATCTCCGCCGCGAAGATCTATGAGAGGACCTCCGGTTCCCAGTATGTAATCTTTTGTGATGGTTACACGACCGATGTTGTCATCCTTGGGGATCTCGTACATTATATCAAGCATGAGCTCTTCAATGATCGACCGAAGGGCCCTGGCTCCGGTATCCTTTTCAAGTGCCTTCTTTGCTATCTCATGCAAGGCTTCATCATCAAAGTCAAGCTCAACCTCATCCATTGCAAGAAGCTTTTTATACTGCTTGATTATCGCATTCTTGGGTTCCTTAAGGACATCGACCAGCATGTCTTCCGTGAGGCCTTCAAGAGTAGCTATAATGGGAAGACGTCCGACGAACTCGGGGATCATACCGAACTTCTTGATATCCTCAACGGTAACTTCCTTTAATATATCTTTCTTTTTATCAAGTGCATCCTTAAGTTCTGCGTTAAAGCCTATTGAGGTCTGCTTTCTGAGCCGCTGCTTTATTATCTCGTCAAGATCGGGGAAGGCACCGCCGCAGATGAAGAGGATATTCTTGGTATTGATCGTGGTAAGCGGTACCATTGCGTTCTTACTGTTGGAACCGACAGGAACCTCTATCTCGCTTCCTTCCAAAAGTTTAAGCATTCCCTGCTGAACCGATTCTCCGGAGACATCCCTTGAGTGGGTATTTTTCTTCTTGGCTATCTTATCGATCTCATCGATGAAAATGATCCCGGTCTCTGCTTTTTCGACATCATTGTCTGCAGCTGTGAGAAGCTTGGTTACAACGCTTTCTATATCATCGCCTATATAACCGGCCTCTGTAAGTGATGTTGCATCCGCGATCGCCAAGGGAACATCAAGAAGCTTGGCCAGGGTCTTTACAAGGTAGGTTTTTCCGCATCCCGTGGGTCCGATAAGGAGAACGTTTGACTTTTCTATATCGACATTCTTAAATTCCTCGCCGTATTTATCCTCCCGCTGTTCCTCCGCGGCAACCCTCTTATAGTGGTTGTATACGGCTACGGAGATTATCTTCTTGGCCTTCTCCTGTCCTATCACATACTCATCCAGCATCTGCTTTATCTTGTGGGGCTGGGGTATCTTGGACAGATCGATAAGGGGCCCGGTTCTCTTTGCTTTTTTCTTAACCTTGGTCTTTTGCCCGAAAAGGCCGGGTATATCCGACATATTAAGGAAGCTTATCCCGGGAAAACCCTGCATAAGGCCCGGAGCATCCTGATCGTTAGATTCTTCACCCGGTTCTGTTTTCTCATCATCGGAGCTCTTTGAAGCATCCTTGTTATCCGGATCAGAGGAAGGAGATCCTGTCTCCTTTTTCATCTCATCAACCGACTGCTTGTTAAGATCGCCGAAAATGCTTCCGAGAGGTGTTCCCTTCTGTGCATTGGCTCCCGTGGCAAAGGGATTGATGGTCGAAAAGCCGAACTGTCCCATGGTATCCATTGTTTTGTGCATGCAGTCCGAACATATATACATTCCGTCAAGGAGCTTGAACATGTCACTCACCTGACTTCTTCCCCTCCGGCACATCTGGCAGTATACTTCGTAATCACCGTCATTATTATTGTTTGTATTGTTATTTGAATCCGACATTTATCCATACCTTTCGTTAGCATCACCTGGGATGCAAACCCGCATAACTTGTCATCTTAAAATACCATAGATTAAAGAGTTTATCAAATTAAAATGAAGACAGAAGAACCGTCCCCCTGTCTTCACATCAGCTGAGGATATGGCTGATGATCTTCTCGGCCACATTGACACCGGTACAGTCATAGATCGACTTGAAGTGGGCGTTGCTGTTGACTTCACACAGAATGGGTTCGTCGTCTTTACCGAAGAGGATATCGACCCCCGCATAATCTAGCTTAAGTTCCCGGCATACCCTGAGTGCCATTTCGCACTGGGCATCTGTAGGTTCATATTCCTTCATGTGGCCGCCGGCAGTTATATTGGCCCTGAAATCATCGTTATTGTACCTTAGCATAGAAGCCACACATTTATCTCCGACCACGTTGATCCTTATGTCGCGTCCCCTGCCCGATCCGATGTATTCCTGGGCAATACAGGGACGGCCTCCCACGCCCTTTATTATGGATACGGCCTCATCATGTGATCCTGCCAGATAAACCTGGGCACCGAAGGAACCGAAGCATTCCTTTATTATAAAGGGATAATCAAGTACTGCCTCGAGATGATCGAGAAATTCAAGATTGTTGTAACCAAGATGTTCGTAGGTAAACGGAAACGTGTAGGTTGCAGGCATCCTGACCTTTCCGGCCAGACGGCTGAAGGTCAGCGATTTGTCATCGCAGGCTTCAATTGCATCGGCCCGGTTGTAGAGCCGTAAGCCCTGAGCCTCAAGAGCCCTTGCAAGACGGATGTCCTTATCCCAAAAGATTACATAGTCCGGATCCGTTATATCTGTATTCTTACATATAAACCTCCCCGTATCCGTGTTTACAAGAAAGGAATCATTGGTAAGAAGGGTAAGACGGCTGCCTTCCCTGCCTGCAGCATCAATGAGCCAGTCATAGAGTTCGCTGAATTTATCTGTATATAAAAATCTGTTTACTATAAGCCATCCGTTCATACTCACATATTAACACTTCTTATCCGAAAAAAGAAACAGAATAATACTCTTTGGCCTTTATACTGACAAGTTTGGCATAAATGTGCTAAACTAAAGTCATGGGAACAAAAGAATCCGTAAAAGAAAATACAGGGGTTGATATAAGGGAACCGAAGCAGTATAAGGTGATCATGCTCAATGATGACTTTACCACAATGGATTTCGTGGTCAGGATACTGACGGAGATATTTAACAAGGACCGCCTGAGTGCAAGGGCCCTGATGCTCATGGTCCATAAAAAGGGGTCCGCATCGGTAGGCTGCTACCCTTATGATATTGCTATGTCCAAGGTTGACAAGGCCCTGTCAATGGCTAAGAAGGAAGGGTTCCCGTTCAGGATGAGAGTCGAGGAAGCAAAATGAACCTGTCAAGAGAATTGTCTGAGATCTTAAGGGATTCAATAGAATATTCGTCCGCACACAAGTATGAGCTGGTAACTCCCGAGATACTCATACTTATTATGTGCGGCTATAACAGCTTCAGGCAGGCCTTTATACAGTGCGGAGGTGATGTCGAGCAGCTTAAGGCCGACCTCACAAAATACGGGGAGGAATACATCAGCCGGTCGACAACCGGGAATCCCGAGCTGTCATACGGCATAGGCATCACTCTTGAAGGAGCTGCGAAACAGGCGATAAGCGGCGGTAAACGCGAGATTGGAATAAGGCACATAGTAAATGCCCTCTGGGAGCTTCCGGACAGCTATGCCGTTTACTATATGAAGAAACAGAATATCCAAAAGACAGATCTTTTGAGGGCCCTTACGGAAATAAGCGATGACCGTGAGAGTGAAGCAAAGACCGGGGAAGCAGGCGAAAAATGGCAGGTTTACGCTCCCTGTCTTAATGACCTGGCAGAATCAGCCAATCCCCTTATCGGCAGAGAGGATGAGCTTGAGAGGACAATACAGGTTCTGTGCCGCAAGGATAAGAACAATCCCCTCCATATAGGCGAGCCGGGAGTCGGCAAGACAGCGATCACATACGGCCTGGCACAGAGGATCAACGAGGACAGGGTCCCCGATCCCATAAAGGGCAGCAGGATCTTCATGCTGGACCTTGGCGGCATGCTTGCCGGGACACAGTACAGGGGTGATTTTGAGAAAAGGTTTAAAATGGTTCTTGAAGCCATAGAGAAGGAAGAGAAGCCGATAGTATATATAGATGAAATCCATAATTTGAGCGGCGCCGGAGCGGTGGGTGATTCTTCACATGATGCGGCCAATATGTTAAAGCCCTACCTAAGCGGCGGCAAGATCCGTTTCATAGGCGCGACCACCTTCGATGAATACAAGAAGCATTTCGAGAAGAACAAGAGCCTTGCGAGGAGATTCCAGAACATAGAGATCAAGGAACCGACGCAGGATGAAGCGGTCGGCATACTTAAGGGGCTCAAGGAGAAATACGAGAACTTCCACGGAGTTATATACGGTGAAGATGTGCTTGAATATACGGTAGGAATGAGTGCAAAGTACATCAACGAGAGGTTCCTTCCCGATAAGGCAATAGACCTTATGGACGAGGCGGGAGCCTACAGGAAGCTGCATCCGGTTGAAGGCTATATACAAAGGGTTGATAAGGATGTCATAGCCGGGGTCCTGACAAAGATATGCAGGATACCGGTTGAGAGCGTTGAATCCGAGGAAAATGATAACCTGGCAACGCTTGAAGAGAGGCTTAAGGGGCAGATCTTCGGGCAGG
>JBGUQP010000238.1:0-8138 GCA_045131145.1 Lachnospiraceae bacterium
GGGATATGTTGAGGAGATAATAATAAATAAATCGGAGGATGAATGATATGAAAAAGAATGCGATCAAAAGAATGATCTGCATGGTTATGACGGCACTGCTTTTGCCTGTGCTTACGTCATGTGGGAAGGAAGCCGAGACGGGTCCTGATCCCAATGTAGGATTATACATGGCCGTCAGTGTTACAGACGGCAATGAAACCTATGATATTGATGAAGTATTTGAAGAAGGTGAGACCATGGGCTTTAAGCTCATGGATGGCGGAACAGGCCTGTATATCAACAATAATAAGGAAGAAAACTACAGTTCCGATATAACCTGGAAACGTAAGGGTACGAAATTCCATGCCGAAGCGGGCCAGGCAGTATTTGACGGTACTATAGAAAACGGCCTTTTGATACTAAAGAACCTGAATGATACCGGGTTTGACTTTTACTTTGAGCTCACGGATGAAAAAGCTTTGGAAGAAGCCGGCGAGGATAATGAATTCGAAGAGGATAACGAAGCTAAAGAGGCTGAAGAGGCCTATGAGGAGGAAGTGGCTGCGTACAGCAAATGTACACTTTACCTAAGCGGCGGTGAGGATGCGACTACAGGCATGGAAAGGGTGGAAGATAAGATTGATGATGACGGAAGTTATCTTATCGAGCATGTTTCCCACGATGGTATGCTGAGCGTAATCCAGGTAGGTAAAGCAGTATTTCCGGAATCAGAATCCCTCGAAGATTTATCTGTGGGGATGGCTCGCTGGGTCCTCTATGAAGGCGACACAAGTTATGACGAGAAGGTAGAGCTTAATGATGAATATACCGAGAATACTTCTTATCCCGTTTATATTGTCTCCTTTATGACAGGTGAAAACGAGGATACATGGAGTTGGAAAGCATATACATTGGCAACCGATACATGCGGTCTTGTATACGCAGTCGGTGTCCCTGCTGACTATGAAGATGACATGCTTGATGTTGCCGACAGGGTATTTCCCAAATTACGGGTAGCCGATCAGGTAGAGGGGTTTGATACGAACGGGGCCATTAAGATGGATCTGTTTGCTTATTATGATATGAAAATTGATGACGTGGCGGCGGATCTTACCGACCTTCAGTATGATGACTCATACAAGACGGCTGAGGGTACTACGGAAATATCGGGGCCGACGGATAAGATGGAAAAACTGTCGGACGGATATGCGCTTGCAGGACCTTTCTTTACTGTGGACAAGGAAGGAACCGTTGTCGGAGTTAATTACGGCGGACATGACTATTGCGTGTGTGAGATAGAGGCGGGAATGCCCATGAGCGAAGCAGCTGAAAATGCCAAGCTCCACGGTTTTAAGTTCTCGCGAGTGGAGATCGCTCACGGAACAGCCAAGTATGTTTCAATATATGACAACGGAGAGGTTGAGCTATATATCACATCGGATGCAGACGGAGATTTCAGTAAAACAGAAGAGAGCGATGTGACCGGAAATGTGGACAGTATTCTGATAAGTAAGAAATAATTATTTCTTTACCTGAATATATGGTATTTTTCCTTCTGCTCGGGTGTAAGTTCGGTATCGCCAGCCATCTGTTCGGCCTTCTGTTTGATCTCCGCCGGAGAGAGGAGCGGGAATTTATAAAGGGTCTCTTCACCGTCGTATACGATCACTTCACCGTCGGGAGCCATGGCAATAAAGTTATCGATAACCTCGACAAGCTCACCGCTTCCTCCTTTTTCGTACAGGCAGGCTATGTTGTTTCCGTAAGAGTTTTCTTCAACCGACTGGCAGCCTATTATAAAGTATGGGATCGAGTCTGTGGTATATGCTTCGATCGGATTTCCGTTTTCGGGATCCAGTGTGAGAACCTTTTCCCATGTATCCATATCATACACCTCCGAATAATCCATAAGTACATACCGGTTGCTGCCGAAAAAGTATATATTTCTCATGGAGGTGATCGGTTTTTCCAGCAAATAATCATTAGCATCGACACTGTAGACATGCCAGGCGTCAGCTGTCGATAGAAAAGCCAGTCTTCTTTCTTCGTTTATATAATCCAGATGCAAGCCCTCAAGAGTGTCTGATTTACCGTCAGGACCTTCCACCAGTAAGCCGTCCCCGGTCTGCATGATCAACCGGTCACCAACCTTTGCCCCGTAGTAGGCTCCGTCGGGGAGTACTGATTCTTCAAGCACTTTTCCGGTTGAGCATTCTACAGTTCTTAAAATGTTTCCGGCCAGAATGATGTCACCGTTTTCAGCCCTGTTTATCCTGGATTCGTACATTGTCTTCCCGTCTTCCCGGTAAATCCTGTTGGTAGTATAGTTTTCTCCCTTATATACCTCCTTCATGGTATCGGCTTCAAAATGATATGCGGTTTCACCGTTGTCAAAAAGGATATAATCGTTGGAGTACTGCTCGACAAAACCGCTTCCTCCGATATCGGTAGGTTCGAGAACGGAGATCCTTTCCAATGTATAGGCGTCGTATTCAGCCAACCAGCTTCGCCCCTCTTCGTTATATGTTCCGAAAATAAAACGGTCGCAATGGGTAGGTAAGTTAAACCATTTACTGATCGTACCATCCCCTATACCGGCGATCGTACCTTTTTTTGCATCTTTATAATAATCATCACCATATTGCAGATAAACCCGGATGCTGTTGCCGTGGCTGTCTTTTGTGGTATATGCAGTCCTTGATACACAGCCTACGCGGATCGATTCTCCGTTACTCTCCGGAGTCCTTAACTCTTTCTTTCCGTCTTCCTCAAATACATATACCGAGCCGTTCTCCAATGCTGCCGCGATCATACCGTCGCCTGTACATACTGAGGTGATCCTGGCAGGAAGCTGTTTCTCCCATATAGGCTCCTTATCAGCGGTACAATCCATTCCGTAGAGCGTATTCGCATCAAAGTAATAGCAATTTCCGCTGTCGTTTACGGTTATTTCATAGTTATCAGAATTGATCTGACTGAGCAAAGTATGTTTTCTTGCCTTCATATCATATTGATACAGACAAAGATTCCCGTCAGAGTCATATCCTGGATAGGTCACAAGATCATCCCCCGTAAAAGCAGGATTACAAACTAAAGTCTGTGTCACATAAAATGTACTGTCTCCTGTTTTAAGATCTATAACACGGAATCCGCCGAACACCGAATCACCCGATGTTCTTACCGTACTGACAGCTATCCTCCCTGATTTATGGTCTATCTTTCCCAATTCGTGACCATTGTCATCATCCGAAAGATCAACTGACAAGGTCCGGTTTCCGTCAAGATCATAGCCGGTAAGAAGGTCGTTACCGTTTAGTGTTACAATAGCCGTCCTGCCGGGTTCTGCATAAGGATCCATAGTTATGAGCATGTTTGATTCTTTGGGTTGTTCCTGTTTTTTTGCAAACAGCTCCTTTCCGCTTTCGATATCCAAGCAGACAAGTGAATATTCCTCATTGAGATAGAAGAGCTTTTTACCGTCCCGTGATAATAACGCTCCGTTATAGTTGGTTCCGCCGGGATTGGCATAAATGTCAGCTTCTCTTACTTCACACAACGATTCGCCATCGGAAACACGCAGTACCTGTGCCAGGCGCATAAACTGCGTATTTCCTGTCTGGATAACGGATTCTATAAGCATTGTGGATTCGTCTTCACTAAAATAAGTATAGGAATTCCATGTAGTATTCTCCATGTTTTTGATATATCCGACATGATAGCCTGCCGCATAATCATATATCCCAAGTGCATCGGTCAGTGATTTCATGGCATTGGCAACATAAGGACGATCCGGCTTGTCAAGGTCCCCGGGAAGTGCGGTAAGTGCAAGCTTTACCGCCGTATCACGGTCACCGCCCTTATAGGCTGCATCCGCATATTCCGCCAGGAAATAAGATTCGCCGCGGAGGGTCTCCTGATTGGATTTATCAAGATCTGTATAAGCCTTTTGCAACTCAATATTTTTCTTGGTGATTATGCCGGCAACACATGCAAGTATGGAAAATGCAATTGTTGCAGCTGTTGCGATCCTTTTGATGCGGCGTTCTTTCTGACGGTTTTTAAGGTCATCATAATCAACCTGCAATATGGTTGACAGGAATCTGAACTGTTCATTTTTAAGGTTTTTAACAATGGCTTTTTCAGAATCGCCTCTTATATCAACGGCCAAAGGTTCGATATGTTTTATCTCACCGTCAACCTCTATTTCAGTAAGTATTGAAGGGAAGGATTCGTTAGGCTCACCTTCAACAAGTATAACGATCACCTTCTCGCGTCCGTTAAGTTCGATAAAGTGCTCTATTTCTTCCATGCACCAGACAGAATCCTTATACCTTTTGGTACATATGACAATAAGCCATTCCGAATTTTCTATACCGGTTCGGATTATCTCAGAGAGATTACTGGCCGCCTGAAGCTCATCGCTGTCACGGAAGACCTTGCCCACATGTGTCTTGCCGATCACTTTGGCAAGCTTTCCGGGTACACGGTATCTTTCGATTATCTTCTGTATGTGTTTTGCGATAACTTCATCTATTTCTCTGTGTCGGTAACTGATAAAAGCTTCGTATTTCATTTTTTCTCCTAATGTTTATCTGAATATATGGTATTTCTCTTTCTGCTCGGGTGACAGTTCGGCACCACCGGTCATCTGCTCGCCTTTTTGCTTGATCTCAGCCGGAGAGAGAAGAGGGAACTTATAAAGTGTCTCTTCGCCGTCAAAGACAATGATCTCACCGTCAGGGGCCATTGAAACGAAATTATCTATTACGCCGATCATTTCACCGTCGCCGTTCTTTTCATATATGCAGCCCACCTTTTTACCTTCAAGACTGGCCTGGAAGATAAAGTAGGGACATTCATCGGAGGTCTGTGCATAAGCAACCGTTCCGTTTTCGGGCTTAAGTGTAAGGATCTTCTCCCAGGTGTCCATATCATAGACTTCTTCAAAATCCAGCAGGAAATACCTGTTATTTCCGAAATAGCCGAAATACGGCGTATCTGACACCGGCCGCTCCAATACGGTTTCTCCCTTATTGACATCGTAGACACACCAGGAGGGGGATTCGGATGCGGTCTGATAAACTAAAAGGCCTCTCTTTTCATTGAAACCGGTCAGTATAGAATATTCGGATGATACTTCTTTTGTTCCGTCAGGACCTTCCAGTTTTACGCCATCTTCGGTTTCCAGAGCGAGCACGTTTCCGATACGGACGGCCTGATAAGAACCGTCAGGAAGTGTCGTTTCTTCCAGTACTTTGCCGGTTGCCATATCTATCACTTTGAATGTAACGCCCTGGGGAGTATATGAGTTATTTACGATATCATAATTCAAAATGTTTTCATAAAGAACTTTTCCGTCTTCCCGGGTAAATATGCTCTCATTAAATGAATCAAACTTATACTCAGTCTTCAGGGTGGAAGCGTTGAGAAAATACTTGTTATTGTAAGCGTTAATATAAACCGAATCATCTGATTTCATTTCGCAGAATTCATAAGTTTCAGCTGTTTCGCTGGTATCATAAAGTGAGGTTTCGGAGATTTTTTCCAATGTTTCGGAGTCATATACCGCAAGCATGATATCAAGCCCCGATCCCTTTACAAACATAAAACGGTTGGTTTCTGAAGGGTATGGTGTCCAGCCATCCACAACAGAACTGCCGCCGATGTCTGCAACAGAACCCTTTTGAATATTCTTAAAGAATTCAGGACCATGGTTTACGTAGATATGAATATCTTGTCCACAGTCGTCCATTGTAGTATATGCGGTTTCGGATATGCCGCCAATATAGACTTTATTACCGTTACCTTCCGGCGTTATTATCGCATTTTTCCCATCTTCTTCGAAGGCATATACCAAGCCGTTTACTGTTCCTGTTACTAAGACTCCGTTTCCGGAGCTTACGGTAGTTATTTCCGCCGGAAGCTTGTATTCCCAAAGCTGCTTTCCGGAAACACAATCAATTTCATATATTGTATCATTGATGAAATAATAGCATTTCCTGCCATCCCCGGTCCGGGATATACGCACACTTGGTATGGGTGTTTCACAAAGACGCTTCACCTTTTGGTTTGCAAGATTATACTGTTCAAGATAAAATGTACTGTCATCCGAATCATTTATTAAATATGTCAAAAGATCTTTATCAGAAAAGGCGGAATATCCTATATAGGTTCCGGTATCGTAATAATTGTATGATCCCGTATTGAGGTCTACAACACCGAAACCTTTCTTGGGATCGGTCTTTATAAAATCAGGATCTTCTATGATATTGACCGGTACCTGGTTGTTCTTGCAGTCGATAGTTCCCAAAAAACAGTAAGAATGCGACGGGAGATCAAGACTGAATTTAACATTTCCGTCAAGATCATAACCATATAAAAGATAGTCGTTACTGTTCAATGCAACGATAGCTGCCTGACCGGGAGCTGCTGTAGGATTTACCTGCATTTCAAAGAAGTCGGTCTGATCGGCGGTAAAGTATTCTTTTCCGTTGTTGACATCAACACAGGTTAATCCGTTATTTTCATTCAGATAGTAAAGTTTCTTGCCATCCATGGATAACACGGCACCGGTACTGGGTTTTGTTTTATCAAGCCCGATAATATTCAGATATTGTATCATTCCGATGCACTGATATAAGGTCCTGCCATCTGAAATGCGTATCACCTCATATTCCGGTTGATAAAGTGAATCTCCAACCTGAATGTAAGTTTCCAAAAGCATTGTGGAACCGTCTTCACTGAAAGAAGTAAATGAATACCAGGGAAGTTTTTCGGAATGCCTGGAAAAGCTTTCATGGTAGCCGGCAGTATAATCATAGACACCCGTTGCCCGGGTAAGAGAACGCATTGCCCTTGGTACAAATGGCCGGTCCGGGTTATTTAAGTCTTTGGGAAGGGCGGTAAGAGCCAGCTTTATCGCTGTATCACGGTCACCCCCGGCGAAGGCCGCATCTGCATATTCCGCCAGGAAATAGGATTCCCCGCGGAGAGTCTTCTGATTGGAATTGTAAAGATCTATGTTGTTCTTGATGATAAGACCTGTAATGGTTGCAAGAATTGCAAATGCTGCAGTGGCAGCTGTAGCTATCCTTTTTAAGCGGCGTTCACGCTGGCGGTTCTTAAGGTCATCATAATCAACCTGCAATATGGTTGACAGAAACCTGAACTGTTCGTTATCTAAATTCTTGATGATCGCTTTTTCCGAATCACCTCTGATGTCAACTGCAAGGGGTTCGATATGCTTTGTCTCACCATCGACCTCGATCTCTGTAAGTATGGAAGGGAAGGATTCGTTTGGTTCACCTTCAACAAGAATTACGATGACCTTCTCACGTCCGTTAAGCTCGATGAAATGCTCGATCTCCTCCATGCACCATACGGAGTCTTTATATCTTTTGGTACATATGACGATAAGCCACTCGGAATTCTCTATACCGGTCCGGATGATCTCCGAAAGATTGGAAGCCGCCTGAAGTTCATCGCTGTCACGGAAGACCTTGCCGACATGTGTTTTACCGATCGTCTTTGCGATCTTTTTCGGAACACGGTATCTTTCTATTATCTTCTGTATATGTTTGGCAACAACTTCATCGATCTCTCTGTGACGGTAACTTATAAAAGCTTCGTATTTCATTTCCCTCTCCTTGTGTATCATTTCGGTAAATATATAACATATATATTTTATCACCAGATGGGAAAACAAAAACATACTTTTAGTATACTATTTTTCATAAAAAGTATACTTTTGGTATGTATTCTAAATCCGGTCCGGATTGTATGATATGGTTGTAAATACAGATCCGGCATTACTTATAATGATAAAGGGAAATCCACTGGCGTGATAATTGACTGAGTGTTATTATAAAATACAGGATCAAAATAGGAGGGAACGATCATGTTAAACAGGAAAAAGATCATTGCAGCTTTAATATTTTTGGGACTTTCGGGAACAATGCTCTACGGATGTACGGTAAATGTCTACAACGGCAAGGGTACCGAAACAGTTGAGGATAATGACTCTGAAGAAAAAGAAGATGACGAGGTTTTGGCCGAGGCCGAGGAGGAAGCTAACGAAGACGGAGAATCAGCAGCGATCCCCAAACTTGAATCGGTTGATTTTGACCTGACAGAATATGATGAGGATAAAAACAAGGTAT
>JBGUQP010000239.1:0-5696 GCA_045131145.1 Lachnospiraceae bacterium
CTCGTAGGAGATCACATCCATTGTCTGATCCATATTACCGGCAGAAGTATGGATATTTCCTTCTTTATTCTCTTCATCGTTAAGCTCATAGACCCCTATATCGGGCTCTGTTTTGCCAAGGGTTGTAGAGAAGGTGACCGGCAGGAGAAACTTCATGCCTGCAGGCAGTTCAAGCCTTGTGGGAACCGTAAAGGCTGTTGTATGCTCTATCAGTGTACTTACGCTGTTGTTCACATTATCATACTCATTATTTACAACGTGGCGGACACCGAATTTATCTGTGGTGGTCTTATCGCTTCCCGAAAATACCTGTGCATAAAGCTTGAGTGATCCCGACGGATCCCTCTCCCCGTCAAGCCCGAAGGCCGTGAACTTATCCGCAGTAACGGTAATGGTTCCTTTAAGATGGCGTCCCTTTCCCGATCCGATACTTCCCAGCGAAATAATACCGTGTCCGAAATCATTCCCGCCTGCGCTCAGGGAATAGAGGTCCTCCTCTTCGCCGACCTTAAGAGTATTTCCGCTTATATCAAGGGAGCTGTATATCACATCGTTCCAGTCCGGATTATCGCCTGAATCCCTGACCTGTGAAGCGATGGCAGGGTCATGCACACCGTAGGCGAACTGCACCATCACATTCTCCGCATCAACAAGTCCTTTATTCCCGACAAAGAGATCAATATCAATGACTGCATTGCCTTTATCGTTAAGAGTAAGCCTGCCGTTATCCTGTCTGGACAGTTCCATATTCGATTCAATGAAACTAAGCTCTGTCTTCTTCTCCACAACAAAGACATGCCTCAGTGTGGCAGAATAAGGATCCTGTGCATATTGGGAATCCTCGCTTACGGTAATGGTAAATCCCGAACCCGCCGGCAATGTCATAGGAAGGGTGAACTCACCGGCAAGCTCTACCTCCCGTCCCGGAATTATATTCTCCTTGATCTCCCATGTGGCCAGCTTGGTTGATATTACTCCGTCTCCGTCTACGCTTAAGGTGACTGTGGCGGGTTCATTCTCAGATCCCCTTATGCTTATATCACCTGTATTCATAAAGGACAGGCTCGCACTCAGGGTGGTGCCCGCCGTGAAGTCCTCATGTGCGAAGCTGATATTACCGTTTCCTATGCTCTGGTTACCCACTCCGTAGGTAATGGCATAGATACCCATTCCCGCCTTATAAGCGGCTCCTGCCGGAGGCTCTGCACCCGGAGTGATAAATCTGGTCCCTTCCACCGTTTGTGATTCAAGGTAATCCATGTCGCCCTGGGTCAGGATAACCAGCGTGGAATCATTCTTCGTAAGATCGTCGGCCTCGGCATCCCGGTTCTCACTGTCTATTATTTCCCCGCTTCCTCCATCGGTCACATCGGCCTTTTGGCCAAGGGCGATCTGGGGATTGTAAAATACGAACTGATCCATCCCTCCGCCTTCATAGCCTTCAAGCTCTCCCAGATAGGCTTTCTGTGTATCCTCATCCGACCATCCGCACCGGATGGAATCCTCGTAAATATCCATATACCGCATGGCAAGAAGCACACCTTTACCCCATGTCCTGTCCCTTTCATCAAATCTGCTGAGATAAAGGCCCGTATTTGTTGTATTATCTACCCTGCGAGTGTATACCGTGGCAAGATTTCCCATTCCGTCCTCTCCAAACGAGTACTCGATCTTTTGCTCATCGGCGCTGCCGCCGTAGAACTGGGTGGACTGAAGGTCACCTACTGTCAAATTGCCTGCGGCATCATAATAGAAGGGCATCGTGAATATCTTACCGCCCTGTCCCAGGATCAGAATGCTGTCATTCATATTGGTGCTGTTTTCGTCATATAACCTCTTCTCGTACAACTGAAGGGCATCAAAATAGGCATGAGGAGAAAGATCCGAAAATTCAGCTACAAGGTTTATCTCCGTCGAAAAAGGAACTGCTCCATCCCTGAAAACCGGCTCTAAATACATTCCCGCATCATATCTCTCTTCTTCGGATGTTGAATCCGTATTCTCATTCCAGGCAGAGTAGGTCAGGAAAACAAAGTCCATTCCATCATCCGAAAGCACCAATCCCTTCAGCTTGTCAATGGGTTCGATCGGACCATTGCCTCCCGACCCCGGCTGGTGCTCATCCATAACCTTGGACGTGCTTCCCGCATCGGCATCATACAGATACAGCGTGCTTGAATCACCCTTGAAATCCAAAGCTGTCGTATAGGTTGTCATGCGATGCGCATAGATCGATCTGCCTGCTTCGTTCCCCGAATCCTTATAATAGCCCTCATCATTCAGCTTCTTTACATACTTCCCGACAAGCTCTTCTCTCCTGGAATCGCTTACATGATGTGCCTTCACGAAGGCGACAAGTTCATTGCTTATGATGGATGGCGCATATACTGCCGACTTATCCGAGGGGTCGCTTATTACGGTGGCAGCGTCAAATCCTTCCTTCCCGGTTACATCATAGGAAGCGAACTTGACCACCGTATTCTTTGCGGCATCCCTGAATGCTTTTTCCGTGTCGGGATCCGGTTCCGGAACGGGCTCGTTGTAGCTTACCCATGAAACATATATCTTATCATCGATCACCTTAACATCGAAACCAAGGTCTCCGGTACCATCATCTGCAAGCTTTCCGTCTTTTTCTTTAAGATCTACGAGTATATAAGGGGTTTCACTTCTTTCAGCCGGAGCCTTTACAACGTTGTGTTTTACACCCTTTGAATCTGTCTTTTCTTCCCAGTCAAGAGGGTTGACAAGACCGAAACCGTTGCCCTCTTCTCCCGTCTTCTCCGTACCTTTTTCAAGATAAGCATCGAAGGTGGTTACCAGACGAGAAACGGCGAGCATTGTCTTATCCATTCCCTTACCGTTTTTGCGTGGTATCGTATATACCACATAGTTTATGCCGTTTGCCGTCACAACCCTGTAGTCGTAGCCTATATCGAGACCGTCCGCCAGACGGATCGCCTCCTCCGAGCTGTTGTAGCCCGAAAGCTCGAAGGGCACATTGACATCATCCGGCTTGTAGGCATCAAGTGAGGACAGGCTCTCAGGCTGGCTTGAGTAAACAGTAAAGCTGTCACTTAAATCCTTTGGAAGTTCAAGAACAGAGCCGCTGCTTCCTCCTGACTCTTCGCCGGTCACAATATCGATCTTGTGTTCGTGTCCCATCACGGTGTACGACGTGGTCCAGGTACCGGTATCTCCGTTATAGGCTGTCTTGATACCTATCGCATCCGTCTCAAAGCTCATCATAAGGAGCACCGCCCGAACGGCAACGCTTATGCCGAAGTTGGCGCTGGCAACCTCCAGGGTTCCCCTGGTTCCGTCACTATGCGGACGTCCGAACACAAAGTTGGCGGACACCAGAATCTTTATAAAGGCTTCAACCTTCAACCCTTCAACTCCCGCGCCTACTCCGGCTTCAACATTAAGCTTTGGAGCTACGCTGACGCCGCTCCATGTCAGTTCGCTCTTTATGCTCTCTATGTTGTTTAAGTAGGTTATGGAGGTGTCATTAAGAGCAACGATGCGGGCATATTTCGTACTCTTCTCGTCGTCAAAGAACATGCTGCCACGCACCTCTTTGAACTTTATCTGAACCTTGCCGCTTCCGTCTGACTGTAAATATCCCTTGGTCGTATCGGGAGTCGCAGTCGTTGAATCCTTCCGATCCCTGACCTCCACATAGACCTTGCCGTTAAAACGGATATACATGTTGGTAAAGGCTGTCGGTACTTCAAGAACCTCACCCTTTTTAAGCTTCCTTTCGGTTCCGCTGATATAGGGCTTTTCCCCTTCGACCTCGGTCCTCATGATGGTGCCGCCGGTACTGACCGTTATTCCGACAGTAGTTGACACAAAGGCATAGACAATGGGACATACTGTAAGCCGCGCCTCATAACGGTAATTGAAGCTTCCTGCCGCGCCCAGCGCGAATTCCTGCAGATACCATGCATTATTCCTGGTGTCGTATTTTAAGGTAAAGGCAGCCGAAAAGCTTATTGAAAACGAATGTTTAGAGCTTTTAAGCTTCCCTCCGTCTCCTTCCTTATAACCGCCTTTTTTCAGCTCATCCAGGATCTTGTCATAGTTTCCGTTCTTCATGCCGTCCATAAAGCCGGCGATCTGATCCTTGCTTTTATTAAAAGGATCCTTGACCGTATCGGGGAAAACCCTTTTCTTATCCTTCCCGGTAGTATAATTATGCTCTTTGCTGGCAATGGGAAGAGCGACTGCAATACTAATCGTATTCTTACCGGTGACTATGGTGGCAAGACCCTGGAAGCTTTCCGTGGATGCTCCCAGATTTGCATTGTAATCAGTGTTGAACTCTGAGTAAGACTGTTTGCTGTCGGATGTGTTAAAGCCGCCCTCTCCCATTGTCGGAGGTTCAATATCGGTGTTCCAGGCTCCGTTTTGCGCTGCGCTTCTGCCTGTCAGAGCACTGTTTTCAGGCTGCAATGTAAGGGCTGTATTCTTATCCGCATGAAGTTCATCTGATGTATGTTTCTGTTCGGTAACACATAAGGCAATAGTGGTATCCGCAACCAGCGATCCCAGATACCCGTTAAGATCAGCCTTGCCCTCCGCCGTAGTGGTCACCTTACCGTTTCCGTCATAGGATATGGCAGCAAGAGGTATGTTGTCTCCTGCCAGGCTGTGCTTTATCTGTATAGGCTCGGGATTACTGTAGGGATAGATAAGATTGCCCACATACTTTGGTGTCCACAGGTATTTGCCGTTTTCATCCTGCCTGACCGGGCTGTGATCGCCGCCAAGGGGCACGTCCACATAATTGATGCCGCTTGCCGCTTCCCCGTACATCAGATGACCGTCCGAGGTTCTCCGCCCGCTCTTATCCTTGCCCGAAAGAATATAACGGTAGCTGTTCTGTTCGCCCGTAAGCTGCGCCTTATTTCCTTCATCGGTAATGCTGGTAACAAAAGCCGGAAGCACCTGGGCGCTTCCATTACCCCCTTTTGGCGGAACCAAATATCTCGGGGTCATGGTATAGTAGACCTTTGCAAAATACTGGGCGAATTTACCGTTTTCAAGCTTCACCGGCTGGAAGGAGGCCTCATCATAGCTGCCGCCCTCATCAAGATACATAACGAACTCATCCTTCGTTCCGTTATCGAGGACGAAGTAACCTGTGTTCTCGTTGTAGCTTCCCGCGATCCTTTCATCGGCATCACCGTCAAAATACAGCTCCACCCTGCTTACGGAAACCTCCATGATGCTTGGCAGGTTTGTAAAGCTCTCCTCATAATAAGAAAAACTCAGCTTACTGAAGGCTAAGGACTCCACGTTAAGATATATGCGTTCATTCCCCTTGTATGCCTTTTTATTGAAGAGGATCCTGTCTCCCGCTTTGCGGTTGAAGTTTATATACTGTATGTCATTATAGGTTCCCAGGCGCTTAAGCGGGTTCTTGTCACCGCTGACCCAGTCGCTTTTTTTGATCGATATCTCATCGATCTTCTGACCATTGTAATGAGGAGCATCCTTCAATGGCCTGCTCACTCCCAATGTGATCTTATCCGACCCCCTCTGCCAGAAGGTATCCCAGGCTTCACCGATCTTACTTGTGTCGATTTTCATCTTGTCCCCGTCAATTCTCGGAACCGAAGGGGAAAGGTTAAGCTCAACATCCTGTTTTCTCATCATTACAACATTGATGGTATAGATATCATTTAAAT
>JBGUQP010000240.1:0-4005 GCA_045131145.1 Lachnospiraceae bacterium
CGGAGGGAACGTTTGGGTTGACGGGGTTGATGTCAGCAAAACGGATGTAGATGCCTTAAGAAGAAAAATCGGCATCGTTCCCCAGAAGGCTGTGCTCTTTAAAGGCACGATAGCACAAAACTTAAGATGGGGAAACGATACGGCCTCGGATGAAGAACTGAAGGAAGCTGTAAGACTTGCCGTATGTGAGGATGTAATTGCCGCAAAGGGCGGCCTTGACGGTGTTGTCGAGCAGGGAGGAAGGAACCTGTCGGGCGGTCAGAGGCAGAGGCTGACAATTGCGAGAGCCCTTGTTAAAAGGCCCGAGATACTTATACTTGATGATTCCGCTTCCGCACTTGACTATGCAACCGATCGTAAACTGAGACAAAATATTTCAGAGCTTTCTTATGACCCGACGGTATTCATAGTTTCACAGAGGACAGCATCTGTCCAGAATGCGGATAAGATAATCGTTCTCGATGACGGGTGTATCGTGGGTATCGGTAAACATGATGAACTGCTTGAAACCTGTGATGTTTACAGGGAGATATATGAATCCAACAAATAGATCGGAAGGAGCAGGATATGGCAATAAAAGGTGCGATAATGGTTCCTCACCCGCCGATAATCTTACCGGAAGTGGGAGGGGGAGAAGAGAAGAAGATAAGCGATACGACAAAAGCTTATGATGAAGCTGCGAGATTTGTTGCGTCCCTTAAACCGGACACTATAATCCTGACATCACCCCATAGTGTAATGTATGCCGATTATTTCCATATCTCACCCGGGAGGGGTGCTAAGGGTAATATGGGCAATTTCAGGGCACCGCAGGTTTCCTTCAATGTTGATTACGACAGTGAGCTGACGGATAAGCTGGCAAGAAAGGCCATGCATCTTGATTTTCCGGCAGGGGTTCTTGGCGAGAAGGATGCCTCGCTTGACCACGGAACCATGGTTCCACTCTATTTCATAAACAGGTATTATACGGATTACAGGCTTGTAAGGATCGGTCTTTCCGGTCTGTCCCTGCCTGAGCACTACAGGTTCGGTAAGCTTATTAAGGAAGTGATAGATGAACTTGACCGGAAGGTCGTGTTTGTCGGGTCGGGAGATCTGTCCCATAAGCTCCTTGCCGAAGGCCCTTACGGTTTTGTCCCGGAAGGTCCGCAGTATGATGACAGGATCATGGATGTAATGGGCAGGGGAGCCTTTCTGGAACTATTTGATTTTGATGAATCCTTCTGTGAGAAAGCAGCAGAATGCGGGCATAGGAGCTTCTGTATCATGGCGGGAGCCCTTGACGGATGCAGTCTTAAGATAAGACGCCTGTCCCATGAAGGGACCTTCGGAGTGGGATACGGTATATGTACATATGAGGTTGAGGAAGAGAAAGGCCCGGATGAAGAGAGGCAGTTTTTAAGGATATGGGAAGAAAAGAAGATGGAAGGACTTAATGCAAGAAGAGCGGCGGAAGATCCATATGTTAAGCTGGCAAGAGAGACTATAGAGTCCTATATCCGGGACGGAAAAAAACCATCACTTCCTCAGGGACTTCCCGAGGATATAACTTCGAGGAAGGCGGGAGTGTTCGTATCCATTCACAAGGAAGGCAGGCTCAGAGGATGTATAGGTACCATATCAAGCGTTTACGACTGTATAGGTAATGAGATAATCGAGAATGCCATATCGGCCTCGACAAGGGATCCGAGATTTGATCCCATAAAGCCTCATGAACTACCGATGCTTGAGATAAATGTTGATGTTTTATCTGATGCAGAGGATATAAAAGGCAAGGACGAACTGGATGTTAAGAAATACGGAGTTATAGTGACCAAGGGCTATAAAAGGGGACTCCTGCTGCCTAACCTTGACGGGGTTGATACCGTGGATGAGCAGGTGGCTATAGCATTAAGGAAAGCGGGACTGTCCGAGAATGAGAAAGGATACAGTCTGCAGAGATTTGAAGTGGTAAGGCACATTTGATGGAAAAGGGCAGAAGAAAAGATACGATCAGAAGAATAATGAATTATATTTCGCGATACAGGCTCACTGCGGCAATGGCGATCGTATTTGCGATGATTAACGTTGCGGCTGCCCTGTATGTTCCGATACTGGTGGGACAGGCGATTGACTGTATAGTTTATAAGCAGACTGATTATGCGAGGCTTACCGGTATACTTCTGCAGGCTGTTTTATCAACTCTTGTATCAGCCCTTTCATTATGGTGCATGAATGAGCTTAACAACAGACTGACATTCAATATCGTTAAAGATATAAGGAACGAAGCCTTTTTAAAGATCCATTCTCTTCCCTTTTCATACCTTGATTCGCATCCTGCCGGGACGATATTAAGCAGGATGATCGCTGACGTGGATCAGTTTGCAGACGGACTCCTTATGGGTTTTACACAGCTGTTTACGGGTATCATGACGATACTTATAACCCTGGGCTTTATGTTTTTCATGGACCCCCTTATCACCCTTATCGTCGTAGTTGTAACACCGCTGTCTCTTTTTGTTGCCAGGTTTATCTCAACCCACACCTATGATATGTTCACGATACAGTCAGGTATAAGGGGTGAGCAGACGGGGCTTATAGATGAAATGATAGGAAACGAGAAGACGGTAAAGGCTTTTTCTTTTGAGGACAGGGCAGTGGAGAGGTTTGATGAGATAAATTCAAGACTTGAAACGGCATCGCTTAAGGCCTTGTTTTTCTCGTCCCTTACAAATCCGGGAACCAGATTTGTAAACAGCATTGTCTACGCCCTGGTTGCCCTTACGGGAGCGTTGAACGTACTGGCAGGCGGAATGAGTGTTGGTATACTTGCCAGCTTTTTAAGCTATGCCAATCAGTACACCAAGCCCTTTAACGAGATATCGGGTGTCCTTACCGAACTGCAGAATGCCTTCGCCTGTGCAGGCAGGGTATTCGAGCTTATTGATGAAAAGGAAGAATCAGCCGAGACGGGTCTTCCCGATCTGGCAGTAGATGACGAAAGAGCCGGTGGTGATGAAAAGAAAGAGATAACGGGAAATGTGAAATGCGCTCACGTTGCTTTTTCCTACAATAAAGATTTCGAACTTATTAAAGACCTTAATATAGATGTAAAGCCGGGTGAACACGTGGCAATAGTAGGTCCCACCGGCTGCGGAAAGACAACGATAATAAATCTCCTTATGAGATTTTACGATACGGATAAGGGAACGATCACTGTGGACGGTACCGATATAAAGGGTGTAACCCGTAAGTCTCTGCGTAATTCGTATGGCATGGTGCTTCAGGATACATGGTTAAGGTACGGTACAATACGCGATAACATTAAGATGGGCAGGGATATTTCTGATGAGGAGATGATCCGTGCCGCCAAGGAGGTTCATGCCCACTCATTTATCAGAAGGCTTGAGAAAGGATATGATACCGTGATAGGAGAGGAAGGCGGAAGCCTGTCGCAGGGACAGAAGCAGCTTCTGTGCATTACCCGTGTCATGCTGTCCCTGCCTCCCATGCTCATCCTTGATGAAGCAACATCATCCATAGATACAAGAACCGAGCTTAAGATACAGGACGCCTTTCTTAAGATGATGGAAGGGCGGACATCCTTCATAGTAGCCCACAGGCTTTCGACCATCAAGAATGCCGATCTCATTCTTGTAATGAAAGCGGGAAACATCATAGAACAGGGCAGCCACGAAGAGCTGCTGAAGAGTCAGGGCTTCTATTACGAACTCTATAACAGCCAGTTCGCCTGAATATATACTTTTGGGGGTAGTTGGGGACGGAAAGTTAATGTATCATTGAAACATGGAACGTCTGAATTTTGCCAATAAAAAAATAATGGTCATATGCGGTGCCCTTATTATCATCGGTATGATCACATGCATGCTTCCGGTGTCGGTTACGAAGCTGCATCATCTTCCCGCTTTTTCATATCTTACATTGATCCTGCTTTGGGCCATTACGGTAAGGCGCAGGGTTATAAATCCCGATGTCAGGTCCAGGATGCTCATGGGATGCGCATTT
>JBGUQP010000241.1:0-3084 GCA_045131145.1 Lachnospiraceae bacterium
CCCCATGGCACGCCGAGGAACCGTCCCCGTGGCACTGAATTACGATGCACACCATGATCTCGCCCGTGGCAAAGCCCTTGCGGATGAGGACATGACGGACCACACCTTCTCCGGTTTTTTCATCGTAAGCAGGTATATTATGTTCCTTCATATAGGAAAGGACTGCCTCAAGTATCTCCTTATTCTCGGGCACTCCCAGAAGGCAGTCTGTACAGGGGATGATGTCATGGGTCCTTCCTGCGTAGAAACCGGCGATAGGGTTACCGTCCTTATCCGTACCGATGGGATACTGGGCCTTGTTCCGATACCTCCATGGATCATCCATTCCGATTATGGGCTCCATGATCGAATCAATAAACTCCGTATCAAACCCGCCTATTCTTACAAGTACATTCCTTACCTTATTCTCCTTAAATTCAAGCTGGGCATCATAGCTCATTGCCTGAAGCTGACAGCCGCCGCAGGCTCTTGCGATCGGGCAGCGCGGCTTAACTCGCTTCGGAGACGGACTTATGATACGTTCGACACGCCCGTAACCGTACGACTTTTTGACTTTGACAATACGCGCATCGATAATATCCCCGACCACCGTATCCTTAACAAAAAGAGCATAGCCGTCAACCTTACCGACACCCATGCCATCTGCTGTCAAGTCCGTTATCTCAAGCTGTACCATATCATTTTTTCTATACCGTGCTGCTTCCCTGTTTTCCTGCATAAATATATCCTGCTCCCTACATCATTACTTCCTTGATCTTTTCATCCTCATGTTCACCTGCTGCAGGATCGTAAACGATATGCGTATCCTTTGTTATCCCTTCGGATATCTGCGTATATCTGCTGTCCTTTGCTCCGGTGGTAATATATTTTTTCTTCACTTCGCTTTTGTCATTTACCACATACAGATAGCTTCCGTTATCATCCGCATATATACATTCGTTAAGTACCCTTATTGCATCCGCCACTTCTTCAAGGGCTATCTCAACATCCGCCTCCATACCGACGATCATTGTATCCTGTGAGAACAATGATACATATACGCCCGCCTTGGCCTTACCGGAAGAATCAGCTTCGGCATACTGACTGATGGTTTCAACCTTACCCCTGTATTCAGTATCTCCTATATGGATGATCGCGCTCTGGCCTTCCCTGATTGACGAAATATCATACTTGGATATAAGGAGCTTGACCCGGTAGTCATCTGCCTTTTGCATTTCAAGGACAGGTTCTCCTTTTTCAACCTTGGCACCGTCATTCACATAGCATGCGGTAATGACGCCGTCTGAGGGAGCTATGCATCCGGTATCGGCCCTCTCAAGCTCCTTCTGCGCCTGGGACAGGGACAACTCGTCAAGAGCCATCTTCTGTTCATTGCCAAGTATATCATCATAAGCTCTTATCATGGACTGGGCAGTATCTCTGTCGGTACGGGCCTCACTCCACAACCTTGTGACCGTTTCAAGGTCATTCTGCAAAAACATATATTTATTATATGTATCAGGATCCATCCCTTCTATAGGCAGACATACTATTTCTCTTTGATTTACGGATATCGCCGTATTTGTTTCGGATATCCGGTCCTGTATCCACTTTGATCTTTCCGTGAGCATTGTGACCTTCGATTTATCCTCCAAAAGCTCTGCTCTTTTAAGATCTGCCTCTATCTTGGCAAGCTCCGACTGGGCCGAGGAAACCTCATCCTGCATCTTTATTATATCATTCTGTATTATCTGCTCCTGTCTTTTTCTGTCGTAGTCCTGCAGGTATTTTCCCGAGTCGAGCGCCATTATGTTCAGTTTAAGTGTTGCATAAACCGCTTCGCACTGGCTTATTCTTGCATTGGCATTATTCACCTTGCTCTCGTTGGATTTACGGCTGCTCTTTATCGAATCTATTATCTTTTGTTCGTATTCAATATTTATCTTTGCAGCATCGATCGCGCTCTTCTGGGTTTCATTCGCATAAGACAGAAGAAGATCATCCTTGCTTACCCTTTCACCCTTGCTCACGTATCTTTTTGTAACTGTACCGCTCACATCAGCATAAACCGTGATAGCCTCATTTCCTTCAACATTTCCCGTAAGAGTTAATTTCGGAGCTACCGGTCCCATATCTGCAGCAACAACCGTTACCTCATCCGGCATCATATAATAGAATACCCCGCCTCCGATCAATGCAAGCAGGATCACTATAATCAGTATCCTTTTAAATACTTTCATAATCTATTCCACTCCCTTTAAAGCTTCTACCATATTAATGCTTTTAACCCTTGTTGATATTATCGCATTTACTATCACGGAAAGAACAAATGAAAACAGGATCATCTTAACATATGGTAAATATGACAGATCCACTATATAATCCGCCGTCGGATCCATTGAGTCTATCAAAAGATTTATATACGTAAGTCCTATCGGAATACCGGCCAGTGTTCCTATTCCTGTCAGGATCAGATTCTGCTGCTGTAATATCCATCTTATCTTGTTTGTGGAGAATCCAAGTACCTTAAGTGTTGCTACATCCCTGGTCTTTTCAATATACGACATCATTCCGGTATTGTACATTCCGGTAAAGCCCGTGATCATCCCGATGATGATTATGACTATTACCATTTCATTCATGCTCTGCGACGTTCTTAAGAAAGCTCTTATCATTTCACTCTTGGAGAGAACTCCCGAAACCTCTCTCCTTTCATTTGCAATGGATGTCGGAACAGTCATATCGGTGTAGACTGTCCTTGGCTCAAAATACCCGCCCATCTTTTCATAACAGTTTCTGCTTATTATCAAACCCTGTACATCAGGTGCCTTGCAGATATCCGTTATCTGAACGGAATATATCTTTTTCTCTGACGGAAGGCGGAAATCTATCGTGTTCCCTTTTCCCACTCCAAGTAACTTTGCAGCTTTGTGGCTTATTATAGCGCCGTATGCCGGAATTCTTAAGTATTCTCTTTTATCATTCTGGACCCGGTAAAGATTGCCCTCTCCGACCACTGTCAGGGTAAACAGCCTGCTGTCAGTCCTGCTCATAAGCTCGGCATTCGTGACCATCACCATCTGTCCCTTGTACTCCCTTGCATAA
>JBGUQP010000242.1:0-3325 GCA_045131145.1 Lachnospiraceae bacterium
TTCCATAAAACCTCTCCTGTTGTAAAGCCCGGTAAGCTGGTCATTTGTAGAGATAAAGTTTAAGATCTCGTTCTTATCCTTAAGCATCTTTAGGGTATCTTCAAACTTCTTCTTGGCTTCCATTTCCTTTCTGCTTATCTGCAGGTAAGCCTGAGCAGTGCTTGTCTGAAGGCCGATACCGTAAAGGATGCCAACAGATCCGGCATCAGTTTCACAAAGCATCAGTCCGTACTGATATTCTTCGGCAAAGAGGATAAAGGCTACATAACGATGGCCCGGTGTCTTCGGATATCTTGATGCTATTCCGTCCTTCATGGATATAACGGGTCTTTTATCGGGTGAGTAGGATTTGATCTCACCATTAACATACTCACATGCAAGATACATTTCCCTGGGACAGGTAAATACCTTGCCGCGGGGATAACGCTTGGGTGTCTTCATAAGGTAGAGGTATGCGCTCTTGGCCCCCTGTCCCTTGATGTGTTCCATGGCAAGACGGTAGAAGTTCTTCTCATTACCCACATTCTCGATCATCTTCTGAATCATGGCAGGAGCCATCCAGTTCTTGCGCTGGAGAATATTGTAGGTTTCGGCGCTCTCATGCATGACATAAGACTCAATGTATGTGTCTGTAACTTCGAAAACGAGAGCTTCAAGCATCAGGGCTTCTTTTTCGCTTGTAGAGGCCATCAGCTGCTCTATTACCTGGTGCATGGTCTCGGCAAACCTGGAAATATTGAGGTATTCTTCGGTAACAGCGACAAAGAGCTCCCGTACGAGCTTTAAAGCCTGGGCTCCGATAAAGTGTCTGCTTTCTTCATTAAGGATACCGGACCGTATCTTCAGCATCAGTTCTATAAAGTTTATATAGTATTCCCTGCACAGGGAATTGGTTTCTTCCGTATTAATGCTCCGAAGAGATGACTGGGCTGCAAGGGTTGCGGCAGCCTCTATATTGGAACGGTCTTCGTGTCCTGAAAGCATCTTCAGTATCTCTATCATAAGTGTCTGACCGTGGGCACTGTAATAGGCGCATCCGCAGGATCCCCTCTGCTTGAAACGGGCGGGGAGCTTGATCTGTTTGGGCTTATGTTCCTTACACACTGAAACGGCAAGCTTAAGGGCCTTATAACCCATATCAAGGCCATCCTGCTCTGCGGTCGTAAGGGGTGGATCCATACGCTGGGCAAGCTCTATATCATCATAGCCGGTTATGGCGATATCCTTACCGATCACCAGGCCTCTTTCCTTGCATACCCTGTAGGCGCTGATCGCCATTTCGTCATTGGCACTTACTATTGCTTCGGCATCCGGATTATCATCCAGCAGTTTATTTACGATCTCATCCACATCGGTTGAGTAGTCACCGTATCCGATCATTGAATCGGTTACCGGAAGACCGTTGCGTTTCATGGCATCAAGATAGGCAGTCCTTCTCTCGGTAGCATCGGTGTTGTTTAAGGGGCCGCTTATATGAAGTATCTTTTTATAATTGTGGTGGCCTATAAGATGCTCCATGATATTGGTCATGCTGCCGTAGTTATCACTCATTATATAGCTGTCTGATGAACCCTCTTCGTATTCTTCGAGTATTATTAACGGGACCTGTCTGAACTTGCTGAAGAATTCTTCCTTATCGTCCTGATCGAAATAAATACACAGGGTTCCGTAGGATATGATAAGTACATCGAGCCTGCTTATCAGGGCATAGTCATACAGGTCATTGAACTGGTAGTGATAGGACATTGTGCCGGAAGCATTGCTCTGCTTCCAGAAATCGAAGGCATTGCCCTGAGCACCCAGAAAGAGCGTAACGTTTACATTCTCACCGCATGCTGCTTCATATATTCCCTCGATCAGTTCCTTGGGGTGCTGGGTATGGATGTTACCCAGCATAACACCAACGTGATATATCCTGTCTTCTTTGGCCATGCTGTCCTCCCATATTATTCTATTATTATACCTGTTTTGGAAATATAATTAAAGGAGTTTTTATATAAGTAAAAGAATACTGTTACAGAATTGTATTTGATGTTATAATCTTGATAATTATGTTTGGAGGGAAATGATATGAGTGAAGCCAACACGATAATAAAGCTGAATAATGTAAAAAAAAGTTATGACGGTAAGCTTAATGTAATAGAAGACTTAAGCCTTGATATAAATGAGGGTGAGTTCGTGACCCTTCTTGGACCGTCGGGCTGCGGTAAGACGACGATACTGAGGATGATAGGAGGTTTTGACAAGCCGACAGCAGGTGAGATACTTATTGACGGCAGTGATATCTCCGCCCTTCCGCCAAATGAGCGCCCGGTCAATACCGTGTTCCAGAAGTACGCTCTGTTTCCTCATCTAAACGTATACGATAATATAGCCTTCGGCCTAAAGTTAAAGAAGCTCCCAAAGGATGAGATAAATAGGAAGGTTAAGGAAGTTCTTGAACTGGTCGATCTGGAGGGCTTTGAGAAGAGGAGTGTCGGAACACTGTCGGGCGGACAGCAGCAGCGTATAGCTATAGCAAGGGCTGTAGTCAATGAGCCCAGGGTACTTCTTCTGGATGAACCCTTAAGTGCACTGGATTACAAAATGCGTAAGGAGATGCAGCTTGAGCTTAAGAACATGCATAAGCGCCTTGGCATAACCTTCATTTTCGTGACACATGATCAGGAGGAGGCACTGACTATGTCCGATAAGGTTGTCGTAATGGCGGACGGCAAGATCCAGCAGGTGGGTACACCGGAAGAAATATATAATGAGCCTGCCAACGTCTTTGTGGCTGACTTTATTGGTGAGAGCAATATCTTTAACGGTGTTATGACGGGAAGGATGAAAGCGGCCTTTGCCGGTTCCGAGTTTGAGTGTGTGGATGACTATGAACAGGGCAAGAAGATAGAGGCGGTGATACGGCCGGAGGATGTTTCGGTTGTAAAACCGGGTGAAGGCCAGCTTACCGGCGAAGTTACAAGTGCTGATTTCAAGGGTACCTTTTATGTTACTTTTGTCCAGTGCGGGAAATATGAGATGGAGGTCCATTGCCTGTCGAATTATGCTCCCGGGACGACGGTAGGTCTGTCGGTGCTTCCGGATAATATCCATATAATTCCATATGATATGACGATCAACAATTATCATGGAGTTATAGACGGTTTCGTTGACGGAAAGGGCCTGTTCCTTGTATTTGCTGATTTTTCGACGTTTGTAGAACCTTATCGTCTGTATCCCTTCGCCCATGTATCCAAGGGGCGGCTTGTCGATGAGAACGGTGAGAACGTTGATTACCACGGAAAGGAAGTTGTTGCTTTCTTCCAGCCAGAGGATGCGGAAA
>JBGUQP010000243.1:0-3608 GCA_045131145.1 Lachnospiraceae bacterium
GGCATGGATATCATTGTTCTTTCCCTCGTTGGAGGCCGCGAAGCAGGAAACGATGCCCAGTTCCACCAGTTCGCTTATGGAGTATCCCAGAATAATCTCGGATTCTCCTTCTGCTCCCCAGGAATTGTTCACGGCCACCACATTCACCCCGAGCTCTTTTGCTTTTTTAATGTAGTTGTAGCCCTTTAAGGTATCCGAGGTCTTGTTCCCTCCTCCGGAATTGGTATGTCTGATCGCCATGATCTTTGCGCCGTTGGCAATGCCACTGGCGCCGAAATCATTCCAGGCTGCCGCAATGATCCCTGCACAATGGGTTCCATGCCCCTGAACATCCATCGGATCCTTGGAAGGCGCGTCTCCCAGCTCCCAGGCAGCATTATACCCGTATTTACCGCCTCCAATTTCTACCAGCTCCTTGTAGTTTTCACCCTGATCCCACATCACAGGCGCAAGATCCGGATGTTCATAGTCCACGCCGCTATCCACCACCGCTACGACTGTGTCCCCGGCGTTCACATTGCCTGCAACATTCCAGTCCGGCACTTCCATACCGCCGGCACCGTTTCCGTATGCATACTGATATCCGGTAACATCCGGAGCCTTAACCGCAGCATCACCATCCGGTGTAATACTCTCGTATTTTATGTCTTCTTCATTAAATACTGATATTTCGTTATCTTCTTCATTTAATAACGAAATTTCGTCATCTTCTTCTATGTGTCCGATATAATTGGGCTCGGCGGCAAGAACTCCCGGATAATCCCTGTACATATCGAGCAGCTCTTTGGTGCTGTACCGGTCTGACTTAATAAGCTTAATAACAGTGGTCTCATCCTGTCCGCAGTTACCGTCCGCCCGGATCTTGGACGGATCTTCCTGCTCTGCCTCTATGGCGGCTACCCCGCTGCTTACGTCCATCAGATCTTCCGACATGGCCATAAGGTCTGCTGCTTCAACACTGTCAGATCCGGATCTGTCATTACCGATCGACTCCTTCACGGATGCATTCTTATCCGGCTGATATAAGACTATGATCTCTCCTTCCTCATATTCTCCTACGATCCCATTCCCGCCATCATCTGATTCCGGCGTACTGTACAGAATATCTTTATCTTCTTCAGTAGATGCTGTTGTTTCCCCGAATACGGGAACGCTATTCCCCGTAATTACCGAGAACGCCAAAACCAAAGCCAATATCAATGACAGTGTCCTTTTTCTCATAAACCTTTCCACCTTTCAAATAAATTTGGAACTAAATTTACATGGGCCCTATGTACTCTGAACTACCCAGTCCAAGGATCAGTGTAAATATCGGGCTTAAGAAAAGAAGGCCAAGCGTAAATCCGATCCCGTGACCAAATGATTTTGACAGCTTGTGGACCACAATTATACCGACCACACAGGAAGCCAGCGAGAACACAGCTCCTATGATCGCCAGAACACCGCCCTGTTCTCCGGCAATAGATGTACAGATACTGCCCGCTATAAGCGTGCCCATCATTATCCAGAACATCTTGATATTCCAGGCGATCTTAAAAACAACGTAGGTATTAAGGAACGGGATGATCGATTTCCAGCCGGCCTCTCCAGCCTTTGTAAATATCCTCCAGTTTGCTACAACCATAATGATGTACCAGATCAGGGACATAACCAGGTATGCAGCCAATCCCGCAAGTATCATTTCAACTAAATTTTCCATTATTTATTTCTCCTTTCATTTTTGATGGAATTTATTGCTAAAAGGCCAATGTATTAAGCCTGTTTGCAATCTCAGAGATCCTTTCGACGCAGATACTTATCTTCTCTTTGTCTTTATCAGCAACCGTTCCCTTCTTACGGAGCTTTTTGATCAATCTCGAGTATCCGATCAGTGATGCTTTCTCTGTCACTTCCAAAAGACGTTCTTCATCTTTCGTTTTGAGATAATACTTTAGAAAGCTGTTAAAAAACCGTTTTGCGGTAGTATATGAGAATCCCATGAACTTCTCGACAACCCCAGGATCATCCTCTCCCAGGATCACATAAAAATAATAAAGATCCGACAGTTCTATAATAGGATGCCCTATGGAAACCCTGTCCATATCGATAAGTAAGGGCTCTCCATTCTGAAGGAATACATTTCCGGTATGAAAATCACCATGAATAAGTGTATTAGAAGCCGGAAGTTTATCGATCAGTTTCATGCACTTTTTGCCCAGTGCCGTATCTTCCGTACCGACTCCGCCGGTGATGTATTCTTTTATCCTATCGGTTACATAAGGAAATCCATCATCATCGGAAACCTCAATACCATGGATCACAGATGCAACGCCGGACATTATCCTTGCATACTGGTCAACCTTTCTCGGAGATCTTGAGATACATCTGGAAAGTGTATCCGCATCAACCATCTCAAACATGGCTCCGTACTTTTCCCCAACGGATACTATGCCAAAGGATATTGCGGTAGGAATTCCCAGAATAAAGGCCTTTCGGGTCTGGGCGATCTCCCGCTCCACATCACTATAAGTGTTGTTTTCATTAAACACCTTAATGACAAGCTCTTCATCATAACGGTATACGTCACCTTTGGCACCGCGGCCAAGGAGCTCACAGCCTTCTACCGAGATCTCTTTATACTTCTTGAATCTGGTTTTTTCCGTATCAAATGTCTCAGGCCAAATAAAATTGATATGTTTGATAAACTCCTTGAATGCCCCGGTCTTATTAAGAGACAGTTCGATCATCTCTGCGATGCTTTTGTAGTACCAGCATTGCATCTCGGGATCGTTCTGGTTGAACTTTTCCCACATTTCATCCCCAAGTTCCGAATACATTCCTGCCAGGGACCTGATATTTGCAAGCTTGTCTGCCAACCAGAGCATTTTCACGCCTATATCCGTACTGTTTTTAAGGTCTTCAAGTGTTTCTTCCTTACGCCTTTTCCACGTAGCGCTCTTCGCTTCTCCGAAATACTTGTTTTCCGAATCCGTCGCCACAATATCTGCCACTCTCTTGCCAAAACGTTTCTCGATCTCGCCAAGTGTTCCGTCGGTATCCTCAACTATATCATGAAGGATACCGGCGGTAATTACTTCCTCATCGTCTGTCATCGTGGACAGGATCTGTGCAACCTCGAGCGGATGAAAAATATATGGTCTGCCCCCGAACTTGCGCACTTTGCCCTGGTGCATGATAGTAGCATATATAATTGCTTCTTCAGATATTTTCATCATAATGTCAGTCTTTCTTGATATGCTTGCTGATACTGATGGAATAGCCGGATGGTGAAACCATCATTGTTGATCTTGAGGTGCCGGTTTCAGTGACCTTATCTCCCTGGGCATTCTTGAAACCTTTTCCTTCAAGCATATTAAATGCCTCGTCAAAATCATCAATATTCATACGGATCGTTGTGATATCCTTAGGAACGGGGGCCTTTGCTATATCAACATGAAAGACCTTTCCATCCTCACTTTCATATCTCATCCTGAAATCCGTTATGTCACTGTCATTGATGCCGGTCTTGGTATGTCTTACTTCAAAGCCAAGATCCTCAAACAACTTGACTGCTGCCTCGGAATTATTTGTTACTATAAGCGGGTTAAATGATGTGATCTTCATATTTT
>JBGUQP010000244.1:0-2094 GCA_045131145.1 Lachnospiraceae bacterium
GGGGAGGGTCCCACCTGGACATTAACCGTGCTTCCGCCGCCTCCTGCACCCGACGCGCCGCAGCCTGTAAGAACCGGCAGAACCGCAAGCGTCATCATCATTAAAACAGCAATCAGTTTCTTTTTCATCTTTCTTCTCCTTGTAAAAAATTTATCTTATATGAATATACATTAAGATCACACATGGTGGCAGGCGCAGAAATGGCCTCCCGATATTTCCTTAAATTCCGGTGTGCTCTGCGAACACTTCTCATCGGCATAGGGACACCTTGTCCTGAAGGCACATCCGCTCGGAGGATTTAAGGGACTTGGAACATCGCCGCTTAGTATTATACGTTTGTTTTCCCTTGCTTTCTTAGGATCCGCAATGGGTACCGCCGAAATAAGCGACTTGGTATAAGGATGGGCCGAATGGAAAATAAGCTCCTCAGCCTCAGCCATCTCAACCATATGTCCCAGATACATAACACCTATCCTGTCGGAAATATGATTAACAACCGACAGATCATGCGCGATAAACAGATAAGTAAGGCTTAAGTCCCTCTGAAGGTCTTCAAACATATTTACAACCTGGGCCTGTATCGAAACGTCAAGAGCCGACACCGGCTCATCGCATACGATAAATTCGGGGTCAACCGCAAGGGCCCTTGCTATACCTACCCTCTGTCTCTGGCCTCCCGAAAACTCATGCGGATAACGATTGGCATGTTCCGAATTGAGTCCCACCTTCTGAAGGAGTCCGATTATCTTATCATACCGTTCTTCCCTGCTCTTATACAGCTTATGGATATCCATGGCCTCACCCACGATATCACCGACCGTCATCCTGGGATCGAGTGATGCATAAGGATCCTGGAAGACTATCTGCATCCTGCGGCGATATGGCATCATATCGGCCCTTATACCCTTTTCGGAATCAAATATCGTCTCCCCGTCATATACTATCTTACCCTCTGTCGGCTCGATAAGGCGCAGGAGCGAACGCCCCGTTGTTGTCTTGCCGCAGCCCGATTCTCCGACCAGGCCGAAGGTTTCACCCTTATTTATAAAGAAGCTCACATCATCAACAGCCTTAACTACCTGCTTGGACCCTGCAACCGGGAAGTACTGCTTAAGATGGGAGACATTTATAAGTTCCCTGCTTTCAGTCAATTCTCTCCCTCCTTTTTCCCTGACACCCCGGGCATACTCTGAAGCCAGCAGCGCGAATAATGGTTCCCTTCATAATCACTCCTGTCGGGTTTCCTCCTAAGACATATCTTCATACAGGAGTCACACCTGGGTGCAAAAGGACATCCCGCAGGCGGATTGAGAAGATCAACCGGCTGTCCTTCGATCGGAACAAGCTTACTGTATTCCTTCTCCTGAAACTTGGGGATCGATTTAAGAAGTCCCTTGGTATATTCATGTCTGGGATCATAGAAAATATCATCCACGGTCCCGTATTCCACTATCTCACCGGCATACATTACTGCAATATTATCGCACATGGATGCCACCACTCCCAGATCATGTGTTATTAGTATTATACCCATGGACAGCTTATTCTTAAGATCATTCATAAGTTCAAGGATCTGGGCCTGGATGGTAACATCAAGTGCGGTCGTGGGTTCATCGGCTATGAGGAGCTTGGGTTCACACGCAAGGGCTATAGCTATCATTATCCTCTGGCGCATACCTCCCGACAGTTCGTGCGGATACTGCTTAAGGCGCTTCTCGGGTTCGTTTATACCCACAAGCTTAAGAAGCTCAAGTGCCCTCGCCCTTGCCTCCTGTTTGGTCTTATCACCATGTACACGTACCGCTTCCTCGATCTGGTTGCCTATCGTATACACGGGATTAAGGCTGGTCATCGGATCCTGAAAGATAATGCTTATCTCCCTTCCCCTTATGGCACGGATCTCCTTCTCACTCATAAGGTCGATACGGTGTCCGTTAAAGTTAACCTCACCGCCCACTATCTTACCGTTATCGGCTGTAAGTCCCATCAGTGAATATGCCGTTACCGACTTGCCGGACCCTGATTCACCGACAATACCGAGGACCTCTCCTTCCTTCATCCGGATGGAGACATCGTTTAAGGCCTTCACCTCCC
>JBGUQP010000245.1:0-3737 GCA_045131145.1 Lachnospiraceae bacterium
TATCAGCTCCGGCCAGGTGGAGGGGGCCATAATACTGGGCCAGATGTCGAAGGAGTACCTTCAGATACTGAAAGACTGTGGGATCCCGCTGCTCTTTATGGACTTCTATGATGAGGGTATTTTTGAGGATGCGGTCATAAGCGACAGCGTATTCGGATCGGATATCCTGACCAATTACCTTATAAACAAGGGGCATAAAAGAATTGCTTTTGTCGGAAGTATCAGAAGTACCAGCAGCATCATGGACAGATACATAGGCTACTACCGCGCGATGCTCAAGGCCGGACTTACGATAAAGGATGAATGGCGGATAGAGGACAGGGATGATGAAGGAGAGAGGATCAGGTTCGACCTGCCGGAAGATATGCCGACGGCCTTTGTGTGCAATTCTGATGCTGCGGCCTTTGATCTTGTAAAGCGGTTGCAGAAGGACGGGCTTCGTGTTCCGGAGGATGTTTCTGTGGTCGCATTTGATAATTTTATCTATGCCGAGATGAGTTCGCCCAAGATAACAACCTACGGTGTTGATACTGACCTGCTGGCAAGAACGGCAATAAGGATAATGCTTGAAAAGCTTGCGGATCCTGCATACTCGGTGGGCCGTGTGCTCGTATCGGGAACCCTTATCGAGAGAAAGTCAGTGATGCCGCTTAGTGAGTGAACAGTGGTGACTTGTGTGCGGAAAAAATGAACCGAGGAACCGTCCCCCTGTTTCAGAATTACCTTTAGGAGGAAAATATGGGAATAAGATTTATGGAGAAGGAGAGGCTCTTTAAGCTGGATACACCGGGGACTTCCTATGTGTGTGCGGTGGTTGAGGGATTTCTCCTTCATGTTTACTATGGGGCTCTGATAAGCGATGATGATGTGAGATACCTTGCCCGTATTTATGAGAATCCCTTTACGCCATCGGTTAATAACAGGGACAGGGGTAGCTTTCTGGATGCGGCATTTTTCGAGTATCCGACAGAAGGTGTCGGCGACGGACGGGGCGGCTGTTTAAGGCTTGAAACGGAAGGCGGACATCAGGGCTGTCAGCTTAGTTATGTAAACCATAGGATATATAAGGGTAAGCCCGCGATACAGGGACTGCCCTCGACTTATGGAGATGAAAACGACTGTGAGACCCTTGAAATAGAGCTTAAAGATGAATTGACCGGACTGGTCACAACCCTTTTCTATTCGGTGTTTGAGGGTATTGATGCGATCATACGAAGCGTAAGATATGAGAATACAGGTGAGGGTATCCTCTACCTTCGCAAGGCATTATCCCTGTGCCTTGATATGGACTGTATGGACCATGACCTTATCACTCTTCACGGAAGCTGGGCAAGGGAGAGGCACATAGACAGGAGCCCCATAGGATATGGGAGGCATGAGGTAAGCTCGATACGCGGCGAGAGCTCCCATCAGATGCATCCCTTTATGGCCGTTGCCGGAAGAAATACCACGCAGACACAGGGGGAAGTGTATGGCTTAAGCTTTGTATATTCAGGTAATTTTACCGCAAGTGTGGAGAGGTCGCAGCATAACAGCCTAAGGTGCCTCATGGGTATTAATCCGACAGGATTTGGCTGGAAGCTTGAGTGCGGAGGATCATTTAACGCACCGGAAACCGTATTGGTGTATTCCGGAAGCGGTATCGGTAATATGAGCCGGATATTCCATAAGCTGTTCAGGGACCATCTCATATGCGGAGCCTGCAGAAATAATAAATATAAGGAGGCTCCAAGGCCTATCCTTATCAATAACTGGGAAGCGACATATTTTGACTTTGACACGGATAAGCTCATTGCCATAGCTAAGGAAGCGGCAAAGAGCGGGATCGAGATGCTGGTGATGGACGACGGATGGTTCGGAAACAGAAGCTCCGACAACATGGCGCTCGGCGACTGGTTTGTCAATGAGGATAAGATAAAGGGAGGGCTTAAGTACCTGGTCGATGAGGTGAACAAGGCTGGGCTAAAGTTTGGTATCTGGATTGAACCCGAGATGATATCGCCTGACTCCGACCTCTATCGCGAGCACCCGGACTGGGCTATCGCGATCCCCGGAAGAACGGCAACCCTTATGAGGAACCAGTATGTGCTCGACCTGTCGCGCAAGGAAATAGTGGACGAGATTTACTCGCGGATAAAGGCTGTCCTGTCAAGCGCCAATATAGAGTACGTTAAATGGGACATGAACCGCGGGCTTTGCGATATAGGCAGTTTCGCCCTTGAAAGTGACAGGCAGGGTGAGCTTTTCCACAGATATATGCTGGGTGTGTATGATATGCAGCAGAGGCTCCTTGATGACTTTCCCGATCTTCTGCTCGAGAACTGCTCGGGCGGAGGTGCGAGGTTTGATCCGGGTATGCTTTATTACAGTCCGCAGATATGGTGCTCGGATGATACGGATGCCATCGAGAGGCTCGGCATTCAGGAGGGTACGGCGATCCTGTATCCCCTGTCAAGTATGGGAGCCCATGTAAGTGACTGTCCCAACCATACGGTAGGACGTATTACCCCATTTGAGACAAGGGGATATGTTGCTCTGGCAGGGACCTTCGGATATGAGCTTGACATTACAAGAATACCGCAGGAAGACCGCGACATGATCCCGGAACAGGTTAAGATGTACCATAAATACAACGGCCTTGTCAGGACGGGTGATTATTACAGGATATCATCATACAGGGAGAACGGATACAATGACTGCTGGATGGTTGTATCGCAGGAAAGGTCACACGCTCTTATCACATATATCAAGGTTCTCTCCCGCCCTAACAGCAGGAGTGTTCTTATAAAGCCTCAGGGGCTTGATCCTGATACATCATATCGCATAACCTGTGATAAAAGGGTGCTCGGAATTGAATATCCGTCAATAAGGCCATGGAGCTTTGATGATCTTAACGGGAAGGATGTCTTAGAGTCACCCGTTGAGGAAGCACTCCGTATGTCGCAGGAATTTATCCTTCACGGAGATACGATAATGAAAGCGGGCCTTCTGATAAATGAGGGCTCTCCGGATATGGCGGGGGATTTCAGGGGCGTGTTGATAGAGCTGGCAGAGATCGGTAGAAACTGATGGAAACCGGGAGCCGGAAACTGGGAGAATCCGAGGCCGCCCAATAAAAAAGATGAATTTCTTCAACAAATTTTCGCGAAAAAGATGAAATATATCATGAAATTTACAAATGCAACCACCTGTATTATAATATAGGTGGTTATTTATATCCGACAATATGAATTGATAAGAAGTATTGGTGAAGGAAATGTTTCGTAATTTTATTAATGAACTCAGAACATGGGATAACAGCAGGGACAGAAAGCCTCTTCTCATTACAGGTGTCCGGCAGGTCGGCAAGACATATATTGTTAATAAGTATCTTGAAGATACTTACAATGACTATATTTATATTAATCTTGAGAAACAGGCGGATGTGGCATCAGTGTTTGATGAGTCGGCAGATCCTGACAGGATAATAAGAGGCCTTGAGCAGCTTTTGGGACGGAGTATAGATTCGGGGGTACCTCTGTTTATCGATGAGATTCAGAGGAGCGAGCAGGCGGTTACATCTCTTAAATATTTTTGTGAAGAAAAGAGAGATTACAGGGTTATTGGCGCAGGAAGTTTATTGGGAGTTAAGCTGGCACGCTTCAACAGTTCATTTCCGGTCGGCAAGGTAGATATAAAGTCATTATATCCCATGAGCTTTGACGAGTTTCTTATTGCCTGCGGCGAGGAGAAGCTGA
>JBGUQP010000246.1:0-16389 GCA_045131145.1 Lachnospiraceae bacterium
TCTCGGTTTTAATGTGTGGTCGGGCTTTGTGCCTTTCGGAGAAGGTACGGGTGTCCTTGATCTTGAGGACTTTATCGTATCCAACCTCCTCCTTCCCATAGGCGCCATCATCTATGTTCTTTTCTGTACCGCAAGGTATGGCTGGGGCTGGGATGGCTTCATTAAGGAAGCTGATCAGGGCAAGGGTGTTAAGATGCCCGTATGGCTTAAGAATTACATGAAGTATTTCGTACCGCTTGTGCTCCTGCTTATCCTTGTTGTCGGCCTCAAGGATTTCTTCTGATCAGCGTACCACGGCCGTGCCATGGCGTGCCATGGGGACGGTTCTTTTGGCACAGCGTGCCACGGGCGTGCCACGGGGACGGTTCTTTTGGCATATAGGGAATTACTAATTTATGAACATTTGGATAATCATATTTTTCATAACAATAGCGGCATCGCTGGCGGGCCTTGTCTACATGACATGGGCCGTCAGGCAGTATGCCTTTATAATGAAGCTTGCAAAGGACAATAAGCGTATCGCCACCCTTATTTCCTTTGTTCTTATAGCACTCGTTTTCTGTGTCTTTTGGAAAGTCATGTCCATGACCAACGCCATTGTGGTCCTTCTGTTTGCCATTTTTTTCAGGCTTCTGTTCGGCCTTATCTTCAGGATCGTTAAGATATTTCATAAGGAGCCCTTCAAGACCTACTGGCAGGGGAACCTTGCGTTTCTTGCCTGCGCGGTATACCTTATCGCCGGCTATATCATATGCCACCATGTCGTGATCACGACGTATGATCTTAACACGGATAAGGACATCGGGAAACTCAAAGTCGCCATGTTCGCGGATTCCCACCTTGGGACAACCTTCGATGCGGACGGGTTTGCCGACCGCCTTAATGATATTATGAAGCAGTCGCCTGATATAGTGCTTCTGGCGGGTGACTTTGTGGATGATTCCACGAAGAAATCCGAGATGATAAAGGCCTGTGAGGCCATGGGTAAGCTTAATCCCAGGTACGGTGTCTGGTATGTTTTCGGCAACCATGACAGGGGTTATTACAGGGGAGAAGAGGAAGACTTTGACGAGGATGACCTTGTAAGTGAGCTTGAGAAGAATCACGTGCATGTACTTGTGGATGAGGCTGAACTCATAGATGACCGCTTCTACCTTGTCGGAAGGGAAGATGACAGCAGGCAGGGCCGTATGGAGATAGGGGACCTTGTAAGCGGCCTTGACCCCGATAAATATATGATAGTCATGGACCATCAGCCGACGGATTACGATAACGAAGCCGCAGCCGGTGTCGATCTTGTAGTGTCCGGCCATACCCACGGCGGCCAGGTATTCCCGGTCACCTATGTGGGTGAGTGGTTTGACATTAACGATAATACCTACGGGTATGAGAGACGGGGCATGACTGACTTTGTCATAACTTCAGGCATATCCGACTGGGAGATCCTCTTCAAAACCGGAACCAAAGCCGAGTACGTGATCTTGAACATATCAAAGTGAAACAGGGGGACGGTTCCTCGGTTCATACGATGAGGTCGCTCAGCTTCTTATTATAGAAAAAGTCATGCACTAAAGTGTCGAACTCCTCCCACATGGGAAGGGTTGGGCACTTTGTTTTTTTAGGACACTCATAACCCTTGTCGGCAAGGCATACGACGGACGATAAGGGCCCTTCCATTAATTCAAGTATTTCTCCTACGGAGTATTCTTCAGGTTTACGGCACAGCTTATAGCCTCCGCCCTTACCGCTCGCCCCTGTGAGTATACCGCCCGTAACCAGGTCCTTTACTATTATCTCAAGATATTTCTTGGATATTTCCTGCCGCTCGGCCACATCCTTAAGCGGAATGTACCGGCCGTTATCGTTCTTTGCTAGGTCTATCAGTACCCTGAGGGCATATCTTCCTTTGGTAGAGATCATTACTTTATCCTCCCTGGATTTGATATTACCAGTCAGTATTTTATCGCCTGACTTAACAATCGTTTTACCTAGTATAGTACAAGGTAAATTGAAAATCAAGATAAAACCTATTGACACGGTAGGTAAATAGGTGTAAACTTTGCAGGACACTTGAGGAAAGATACGCCGGGGATGTTCTCACGGCTTATCAGGGCTCATAAGAAAGGAGAAAATGCTTTGATATATGCAGATAATGCCGCAACAACGAAGATGAGTAAGGCGGCGATAGATACAATGGTATCCGTTATGAATGACAACTACGGGAATCCGTCAAGCCTATATTCCTTCGGCCAGAGGGCCAAGGAAATACTCGAAGGCGCAAGGGAAGAGGTGGCAGGAGTCATAGGTGCCGACCCCCGCGAGATCATATTTACATCAGGCGGGAGCGAGGCTGACAATCAGGCGATCCTGACAGCAGCAGCCCTTGGTAAACAGAAGGGGAAGATGCACATCATATCATCCGCCTTCGAACATCATGCCGTGCTTCATACACTGGAGAAGCTTAAAAAGGAAGGATATGAGATAACACTTCTTGATGTACATGAGGACGGACTTGTAAGGCCTGAGGAAGTGGAGGCCGCAATAAGAGAGGATACGGCTCTTGTTACCATCATGTATGCCAATAATGAGATTGGGACCATCCAGCCCATCCGTGAGATAGGGGCTATATGCAGGGCAAAGGGAGTGACTTTCCATACGGATGCTGTCCAGGTTATGGGACACATTCCGGTTAATGTGAATGATGACAATATCGATATGTTGTCGGCTTCGGCCCATAAGTTCCACGGACCCAAGGGCGTAGGCTTCCTTTATGTGAAGAAGGGAATAAAGCCGGTAAACCTTATTGAGGGCGGAGCCCAGGAAAAGGGACGAAGGGCAGGAACCGAGAATGTTCCCGGCATCGCAGCCATGGCCCGGGCTCTTAAGGATGCAGTTGCGGGTATGGAAGCAACTTCAGCCCATCTGATCAAGGAAAGGGACAGGCTTATCGAAGGACTGGGCTCTATTGAGCACTCGGCCCTTAACGGGGATGCATCAAAGAGGCTTCCCGGCAACGTTAACTTCTGTTTTGAGGGAATTGAGGGAGAATCACTCTTACTTCTTCTTGATGACAAGGGGATCCAGGCATCATCGGGTTCGGCCTGTACGTCGGGGTCACTTGATCCTTCGCATGTACTTCTTGCCATCGGCAGGGTGCATGATGTGGCCCACGGATCGCTTCGGCTGAGCATAAGCGATGACATCACGGATGAGGATGTTGATTATATCATTAAGTCGGTTAAGGAAGTTGTTGAATACCTGCGCGGCTTTTCTCCCGTGTGGAGGGACCTTGTGGCAGGGAAAACACCATTTATATTATAAGGAGGCAAAAATGGCACTGTACAGCGAAAAGGTAATGGATCATTTCAGAAATCCCAGGAACGTGGGGGTTATAGAGGATGCCAACGCCATCGGCGAAGTGGGAAACGCCAAGTGCGGAGACATAATGAAGATGTATATGAAGATCGAGGATGATGTGATACAGGATGTGAAGTTCGAGACCTTCGGATGTGGAAGCGCGATAGCATCGAGCTCAATGGCTACCGAGCTTATCAAGGGCAAGCCCGTTGCGGATGCGATGAAGCTTACAAACAAGGCAGTGGCCGAGGCGCTTGACGGTCTTCCGGATTACAAGATGCACTGTTCGGTCCTGGCAGAGGAAGCGATAAAGTCGGCCCTGGATGATTATGACAAACGAAAGGCCGAGAAGTAAATTAAAAACAGGCTATAGGGTCAAAACAGAAATAAAAGAGCGGAGGAAAAGACAATGAGTTTGGCAATTGAATCGCTGTTAATACACGGCGGGATCGACGGAGATGAGACAACGGGAGCGGTCAACGTTCCCATATATCAGACATCCACATATAAGCAGGACGGTCTGGGCAAGGACAGGGGCTGGGAGTATTCAAGGACCGGCAACCCTACAAGGGCAGCCCTTGAGAAGCTTATCGCAGACCTCGAACAGGGTAATTACGGTATGGCATTTGCATCGGGACTTGCAGCAATAAATACCGTACTGTCAATTTTTAAGTCAGGTGATAAACTGGTGGTTTCCAATAACATTTACGGAGGTACCTTCCGTATTCTTGATAATGTATTTAAGAACTTCGGGATAACCTATCAGATAGTTGATACCTCGGACCTTAAGCAGGTAGAGGATGCGATAACCGATGAGGTTAAGGCGGTATATATCGAGACACCGGCCAATCCTCTGCTTACCGTTACAGATATAGCGGCCGTGGCAGATGTGGCTAAGAAGGCAGGCAAGCTTGTGATAGTTGACAATACCTTCCTTACACCCTATCTTCAGAGGCCCCTTACTCTCGGCGCAGACATAGTCATTCACAGCGGGACCAAGTATATCGGAGGACATTCGGACACCATCTCGGGTTTCGTTGTTGTAAAGGACAAGGCTCTGGCTGACAGGCTCTATTATCTGCAGAATGCCATTGGCGGAGTTCTGTCTCCCTTTGATTCTTTCCTTAATATAAGAGGGATCAAGACCCTTGGTGTCAGGATGGACCGTCATGTTGAGAACGCGGGTAAGATAGCAGCCTGGCTTGAGAAGAGCGGCTATGTTGAGAAGATCTATTATCCCGGACTTGAATCGGATCCCGGCTATGAAGTACAGAAGAAGCAGGCTGACGGACCGGGTGCGATGATATCATTTGTCCTTGATAAGAAATACGATTATCGGAAATTCTTCGAGTCTCTTAAGCTGGTGACTTTGGCTGAGAGCCTGGGTGGCGTTGAGTCTCTTGCATGCCATCCCGCATCAATGACACATGCCGCAATCCCTAAGGAAGTCAGGGAGAAGGTAGGTATCGTTGACGAGCTCATAAGGCTGTCTGTGGGTATCGAGAATGGCGATGACCTTATCGCAGATCTTGAGCAGGCGATCCTTGCTTCCGAAATATAATTCAAGAGTATGCCACCTGTGCCATGGGGACGGTTCTTTTGGCACACTTGAAGCAATCCAAATTATAGATATTATTTATGAAAAGTGTGCCAAAAGAACCGTCCCCATGGCACAGGCGTGCCAAAAAGAACCGTCCCCGTGGCGCACCAAGAAGGAGAAAACAATGAACGTATTTACAGATATCCACGAAATGATAGGAAATACACCGATCCTTAAGCTGAGCCATCTGGGAGTTAAGGAGAGCGTGAACATTTTCGCCAAGCTGGAGCTTTATAATCCGGCCGGTTCGGTAAAGGATAGGATCGGTGAATACATGATAAGGGATGCCGAGGAAAGGGGAATCCTTAAGCCCGGCGGAACAATAGTCGATGCAACTGCGGGAAATACCGGTATAGGAATAGCCCTTGCGGCCCTGAATAAGGGATATAAGATCATTTTTACCGTGCCGCTTAAGTTCTCGGTTGAGAAGCAGAAGCTCATGAGGGCGCTGGGTGCCGAGATTGTCAATACTCCAAGGGAAGACGGGATGCTTGGCGCCGACCGTAAGGCTGATGAGATCATAGCAGCCACTCCCGGGGCCATATCACTTAAGCAGTTTAACAATCCGGCCAATCCTAAGGCCCACTATGAGACGACCGGACCCGAGATATATAAACAGCTGGACGGGAAGATCGATTATCTTGTTGCCGGAGCCGGAAGCGGCGGGACCTTCTCCGGGGTTGTTAAGTACCTTAAGGAACAGGATGAAAAGATACAGGGTGTTCTTGCAGATCCGATAGGTTCCATAATAGGCGGCGGTGACCATGCAGATTATGATATTGAGGGCATAGGGAATGACTTTATAGCGGATACCATGGATGTAAACCTGATAGATAAGGTCATTAAAGTGTCCGATAAAGAGGCCTTTTATAATGTGAAGGAGTTGGCGAAGAAGGAAGGCATATTTGCGGGATCATCTTCGGGAGCAGCCCTGACGGCAGCCCTTAAGCTGGCTGACGAGATCGAATCCGGCAATATAGTTGTCGTATTCCCCGACCGCGGCGACCGCTACATAAGCAAGGGCCTCTACGACTGATGAAACAGGATATATAGGTAAAACCTATAACGTCATATAAGATTTAGGGATTAGACAGCAAACCTTACAGGAATTACAATTTTCATGAAGATACGGGGACGGGTCTTCAAATAAAGAAGAGGAGAATGGAAAAATGGCAAGAGTAAAATTATTGGAACTTAACGAGACAAGCGGAGCAGAAAAGGAAAGGTATGAGGAACTGGCAGGAAGGAATGCCGTGACCAACATGAAGAGAGGCCTCCTTAATGATGCGGCTACATATGATGCCTACATGGCATGGTATACCTCATGGAACAGGCTGGTAGAGGTTATCGGTGAGAAGGACGCGATCCTGTACGCACATGCGATTTCAACAACCAATTCATGCCAGCTGTGCTCACTGTTTTTCATAAGTGATGTTAAGGGACTGGGTCTTGACCCCCACAACCTTCAGTATGACGAGAAAGAGGAAGCTCTCACCGAGCTTGGCCGCCAGATAGTAAAGAATCCCACGGCTGTATCGGATGAACTCTTTGACAGGCTTAAGAAGTTCTGGAACGATCAGGAGATAGTTGTTATCGTAGGCTTTGCAGGCCAGATGATCGCTACCAACAACTTCAACTCAGTCCTGAAGATCGACGTTGACCAGAGGCTTCTGCCCATCATCAATGAGTTCAAGCCCGCAACATGGAGGGAAAACATTAAATGATTCATTGGACATAAGGGACGTACTGAGCTATCATTTTCACTGAGAAATATCGAAATCCCGCCGATGAAGGAGGGGCATAACATATTATATTATATTATATTATATTAGGAGGAACCGTGACCATGGCAAACATTTATAAAGGAACGTTAGGACTTGTAGGAAATACACCTCTCGTTGAGGTGGCAAACATTGAGAAGGATCTGGGGCTTGAAGCAACCGTACTGGTTAAGCTTGAGTATTTTAATCCCGCCGGATCCGTTAAGGACCGTATCGCCAAGGCAATGATAGAAGATGCCGAGGAGAAGGGACTCTTAAAGGAAGGTTCGGTCATCATCGAGCCAACATCGGGAAATACGGGTATCGGTCTTGCGGCTATCGCAGCAGCCAAGGGATACCGCATAATACTCACAATGCCCGAGACCATGAGCGTTGAGAGAAGGAGCATATTAAAGTCATACGGTGCCGAGATAGTGCTTACCGAAGGCTCCAAGGGTATGAAGGGTGCGATCGCCAAGGCAGAGGAGCTGTCGAAGGAGATCGAAGGCAGCTTCATTCCCGGCCAGTTCGTAAATCCTGCCAATCCGGCCATACATAAGAAGACTACCGGTCCCGAGATATGGAAGGATACCGATGGTAAGGTTGATATCTTCATCGCAGGTGTGGGAACAGGCGGAACCGTTACGGGAACAGGTGAATACCTTAAGGAGCAGAATCCCAACGTGAAGGTTGTAGCTCTTGAGCCGGATGATTCTCCGGTGCTTTCGGAGGGACGTTCCGGATCACACAAGATCCAGGGTATCGGTGCAGGCTTCGTACCGGATGTCCTTAACACGAAGGTTTATGATGAGGTGTTCAGGGCTAAGAATGAGGATGCTTTTGCGGCAGCCAAACTTCTTGCAAAGAAGGAAGGCATATCGGTAGGTATTTCTTCGGGTGCTGCCCTCCATGCAGCCATAGAATACGCCAAGAAGCCGGAGAACAAGGGTAAGGTTATTGTAGCTCTTCTTCCCGACAGCGGCGACAGATACTATTCAACCGCATTGTTCACAGAGTAATATTTTACCTATACAGAAACAAGGGGCCGCCTAACCCGGTGGCTCCTTGTTTGCGTCATAAATATCTTAAATTTGTATAAACAAATTTAAAAAATCCCCGAAATTTGGTACAATATAATAGGTATATTGTAATTTTGTACAGCAAATTGTGAACCACAGGGAGGGATGGATTTGAATAACGTTTTGTTGACCGATATGATCCCGACTGAGATCCTTCAGGAAATACAGGATGCCTTCTCGGAGTATACCGGTATGGCAGCTCTTATAACCGATGCCAAGGGCGTACCCATTACCAAAGGAAGCGGGTTCACGAGATTCTGTATGGAAATGACTCGCGAATCGGAGGATGGGCGGAAGAAGTGTGAAGCCTGCGACAGACAGGGGGCCTTCACGACCATGCAGAGTGGGAAACCGGCTGTTTATACCTGCCATGCGGGACTTACCGATTATGCGGCCCCAATACTCTTAAACGGCGGCTTTATCGGAAGCTTCATAGGCGGCCAGGTAAGGACGGAGCCTGTTGATGAGGATAAGATCCGCGAGAAGGCGGTCGAATACGGTATTGATCCGGATGAATACGTCAGGGCAGCCGGGATGACCAATGAGTTAAAGAAAGAAGAAATAGACAAGGCGGCCTTTTTCCTGCAGCGGATCGCGGGAGTCCTTTCCAGGGTGGCATTCCAGTCATATAAGGCGATCCTGCAGAATCATGAAATGAAGGAAAATGCGAAAAGTCAGTCTGATTTCATGATGGAATTTTCCAAGGAGCTTAAACAGAGCGTAAGCGAGATGTACTCTTTCTTCTCGGTGGGGAAAAGCAGGGAAGACTTCGATGACCGTGTGCAGAAGAGGGTATACGGACTTATGGCACGGACACTTGAACTGGGTTCGATAGTTGAGGACAGGCTTGACTATATAGATATCAAAAACGGTGATTTTAAGCTCAGCGAAACAGTCTATAACATCCGTGCAGTAGTTGAACTTAAGATCAAGGAATACACGGACCAGGGTGTGATCTCCAAGGATCAGATCACTTTCACGATAGATGACGATGTGCCTGAGAAACTGGTCGGGGACCCTGCAAGGATCGGCGGCCTGATCGGGAAGCTTATTGAGAACAGCAACCAGTATAACAGGGGCACATGGATCAGGGTGGATGTAGAAAACCGGAAAAAGTCATACTCCACGGATCTGGTGATAAGGATCTCGGACGGAGGGGGCGGCATAGATAGAGAACAGGTGGAATTTATGCAGGAGTATCTGTCAGGCAGGGGGCTTAAGGATGAAAGGGATGCGGAACTGGACAAGGCGGGTTTATCACTTGTGGGATATCATATAAATGCCATGTCCGGCAAGCTTGAGATCAACAGTGAGCCCGGCAGGGGAACCGAATTCGTAATAACCGTTCCACAGCTTCAGGCTGGCTAGCAGGGGGAATCGTATGTCATCATTTGATATTCTGAATTATATGCAGACGCTGGAGTCTATGCTAAAGATCACAGAGCAGGCCTGGCTTCTGGATAATGAGTTTTTAACCATTCTCGAAAAGTTAAATAAGGTACTGGGCATCACAAGAACCGAGATACAGATAGTTGGCGCGGATGAGGAATCCCCGGAAGAGATCATCCTCTATGATGAGAAAAAGGAAGCGGAGGGTCTTGGTGAGTATGATTTTTCATATGACGGGGAGAAGATCAGATGCCTGATATCGACGAAGACTGCAAATAAGGATTATCCGCCCGAGCTGTCGGCGGGCCTTAATACGGTCTATGAGATCTTAAGGATGCTGACCGTCCGTGAACTTAAGCGGCGAGCTGAAGAAGCCAGGGGGAAGACGGATTTCGTAACAGGTGTTTCCACAAGGCTGCTCTTCACGGAATATGTTGACAAGCTCTTTAAAGACCGCACAATATCCGATTATGCTGCCTGCGCCTTCTCTTTAAAGGGGATGGCGGAACTGAACCGTCAGGTCGGGAATGATAAGGGTAACAGGCTGATGGCGGTTTATGTTACGGGCCTGCAGGATTTCCTCGGCGATGACGGCCTGGTGGCAAGAACAGGCGGTATTAATTTCAGCGTGATCTTTAAAAAGAACCGCTTTGATGAGATAGCGGTCTACTTATCCGGCAAGATAGTTACCCTGGACGGGGATGCCGAGGGAAGGATAATGAGTGCCTGTGCCGGCTTCTATCCGATCTCGGAGAACTGCACCTCGGCGGAGGAATTAAACGAGACACTAACCGCCGCTCTGCATAATGCCCATAAAAACCCGGCCCAGCCCATCATAATATATGACGAGAAGCTTCAGCAGGCTGATAAGGATGAGAAATACATTTCCGGTATCTTCCAGGAAGCCCTGGAAGGTGAAGAGTTTATGGTCTATTACCAGCCGAAGGCAGAGCTTAAAAGGTACCGGCTAAACGGAGCCGAAGCCCTGTGCCGCTGGTTCCATGAAGGCAGGATGGTCCTCCCGTACAGGTTTATCCCTGTGCTTGAGAATAACGGGGACATAGTAAAGCTTGACTTCTATATGATAGAGCATGTATGCCGCGACTTAAGAAGGTGGATAGATGAGGGACTTCCGGTAGTGCCGGTTTCGGTGAACCTGTCAAGGTGCCACCTTGGGGATCCCGAACTGCTGACACATATCAGGGAGATCATAGACCGTTATGAAGTACCCCATTCGCTCATAGAGGTCGAGCTTACCGAAACAACCACCGAAGTGGGTTTCAAAGAGTTGAAAACACTTGTTACCGGACTGCGCGAAGAGGGATTTTCAACATCTGTTGACGATTTCGGAGTAGGATTCTCTTCAATGAGCCTCCTGCATGAGATTCCATGGAATGTCATCAAGATAGACCGAAGCTTCATCCCCGTAGGCGACGGCAGTGCCGAGGATGAGAAGCGGAAGGTGATGCTGCATTCCATCATCGAGATGGTCAATTCACTCGGGCTTAAGAGCATCGCCGAGGGCGTGGAGACTATCGACCAGGTGATCCTACTTAAAGAGGGCGGATGTTATAATGTTCAGGGCTACTATTTTGACAAGCCCCTGCCGGTGGATGACTTTGAATCGAGGCTTAAAGACTTATAGGGGTTTCCTATAACCCTTCATCGCTTTTACGTATTAGACATATCACGCACACCTCCATAATATTATATATAGGTAAAGCCTATATGTGACACATTGTGTGACACTTCAGCTCTGAGCCAATGTGTCACATTTTTTATGATCTATGGAGGGTGGTCATGGGAGAAGCTCCGAAAATAATATACGAACTGAATAATGTAAACAAGATCTACAAAAATGAAGGCCGGGAGTTCCCGGCCCTTAAAGATGTCAGCTTAAAGATCACGGAAGGAGAGATATTCGGGATCATAGGCATGTCCGGTGCCGGAAAGTCAACCCTGGTGCGGACACTTAACAGGCTTGAAGAGATAAGCAGAGGGCAGGTCAGCTTCTACGGCGAGGATATAGGTAAGCTTAAGCCTAAGGAATTAAGGAAGCTAAGACAGTCGATAGCCATGATATTCCAGGGATTTAACCTTCTTATGCAGAAGACAGTTCTTGATAATGTTATGATCCCGCTTAAAATAGCGGGCGTTAGCAGAAATGAGCGTAAGGAGAAGGCTCTTGAGATGCTTAGGGTAGTCGGTCTTGAAGATAAGAAGGATTCGTATCCCGCCAGGCTTTCGGGCGGCCAGAAGCAGAGAGTTGCCATAGCCCGTGCCCTAGCATCCGACCCCAAGGTTCTTCTGTGTGATGAGGCTACATCGGCACTGGATCCAAGGATCACGGAGGAGATCCTCCTTCTTCTTAAGGAGATCAACGAGACAAGGGGACTTACCGTTATTATCATCACTCACGAAATGAGTGTTGTTGAGAAGATATGCGACCGGGTGGCAATAATCGATGAGGGCGTCCTTGCCGAGGTGGGTCCGGTTCAGGAGATCTTCACGGCGCCAAAATCAGACGCGGCAAAAAGGCTTGTATTTCCGGGTGGGAACAACGATTTCGGGGTAAATCCCTTTGAACCTTCGGGACCGTCAAGCAGGATCATCAGGATCGCCTTCGACGGGCTGTCGGCAAATGAGCCCTTTATCTCAAACCTTGTTGAAGATACAGGGCGCAAAGTCAATATCTTAAGCGCCAACACAAAGAGCGTGGGCGGGATAGGCTACGGGCAGATGATCGTGGAGCTGCCTGCCGACAAGGAGGACCAGGAGGTCGTGCTTGAATATTTTAAGGATAAGGGCCTCAGTATAACCGAGGTGACCCAAGGGACAGGATGGGGGAATGATACCGGTTCATACGACACTGATGGGATAAATGAAGGCCGGGGCGGTAAAATAGCAGATGTGATCAATAGGGAGGTAGTTGCATAATGGATCCGTATATTAAACAAACGATTATAAAAGGTATATTCGAGACCCTGCAGATGACTTTTTTTGCTTCACTCTTTTCATATGCGGCAGGGCTTCCGTTAGGAGTCATCCTGTATACGACGGCCAAGGGGCATCTCTTTGAGAACAGGGCGGTTAATGCCGTCACAGGAACGATCGTAAATATAGGAAGGTCGCTTCCTTTTCTTATATTACTTGTGTTATTGATACCTGTTACCCGCTTTATCGTGGGCTCGTCCATAGGTACCACGGCTTCGATCGTGCCGCTGACTATAGGTGCCATACCCATAGTTGCCAGGATGGTGGAGTCATCCCTTAACGAGGTATCCCCCGGGATCATAGAGGCGGCCAATTCCATGGGAGCTTCGCCCATGTTCATAATCATCCACTTCATAATCCCGGAAGCCGTACCTTCGCTTACCTTCGGTACCGCGATCAACATAGCAACGGTGCTCGGGTATTCCGCAATGGCAGGTGTTATCGGCGGCGGTGGATTGGGAGCCATAGCCCTTCAGTACGGTTATTACAGGTATGAGAAAAGTGTTCTGTGGGTGACTGTAGCTATCCTTGTTGTAATGGTAATGCTCATACAGGAGGCAGGAAGTTTACTGAGCAAGCGGCTTCGGAAGGTATAGACATCCTGATCCTCCCGGCCTTGCAGGGTATAGGCGGAGCCTATAACAGTTGATAAAATTCATGTATTTTACAGGATGAGCGGACGGCCTTATAGTAAACGCATAAACAAAGTCACCTGCAGGTCAGGGATGAGATGACTGATACGGGACAGGCGGCAGAAGAGAAGAAAGAGGAGGAAAGATATTATGAAGAAGAGAATTTTGGCAGCAGTTATTTCAGCAGCATTTGTTTTGGGAGTAACAGGATGTGCGGGTGCAGCACAGTCGACCCCGGCAGGCGGAGCGGGTAGTGAAACTGCAGAAGCATCAAATGAGGCATCAGGTGATTCCGGAGTGGCAGGTGCAAGGGAAGAGGAAAAGGATGAAGTGACCATCAAGGTTGGCGCAAACATCACACCTCATGCGGAGATATTAAGAGAGGCTCAGCCCCTTCTTAAGGAAAAGGGCATCAACCTTGAGATCATCGAGCTTGAGGATTCAATCACACCCAACACCGGCGTTATCGAGGGAAGCCTTGATGCCAACTACTTCCAGCATGTTCCCTATCTTGAGCAGTTCAACGAAGAGAACGGATCAGACCTTGTATCTATAGGTGCCATCCATTATGAGCCCTTCGGTGTATACGCAGGAAGGACCAAGGATCTTAAGGATCTTCCCGACGGAGCACTGGTTGCGGTACCAAATAACGTGACCAACGAGGCTCGCGCGCTCCTGCTCCTTGCCCAGGAAGGACTCCTTACACTTAAGGATGACGCAGGTATCGAGGCAACCATCGGCGATATCGTTGACAATCCCAAGAACATTGAGTTCAAGGAGCTGGCTCCCGAGCAGCTGGTAGCAGCTCTTCCCGATGTTGACATCGCAGTCATCAACGGTAACTACGCTATCGAGGGCGGCCTTCATGTGAGCCAGGCGCTTGCGGTTGAGGCTAACGACGGCCTTGCAGCCAAGACCTACGGCAACATCATCGCAACATCACCCGATAAGAAGGATGATCCCGCACTTGCAGCGCTTGTTGAGGTACTTCAGGGCAGCGAGATCAAGGCCTTCATCGAAGGTAAGTACGACGGTGCGGTAGTACCTCTTAACTAAAATGAAACACGGGGACGGTTCCCCGTTTCATTACACCAGGCGTTAACCTCCTATAAATGATCTCGGAGCCGGGGCCATTCCCCGGCTCACAATGTAGATGCTGTAGCCGCTGGAAAGGCATAGGTTCCATAGACCGAAGTTGGCGGTTCGAGTCCGCTCAGCATCGTTATGCAGACAAGGGCATGCCACGGGGACGGTTCTTTTGGCACGAAGCCAGCCCTCAAGGATTGGAACACATATATTATAGGACATGTGATTTTCACTTATTTCTTGCACGAACAATAATATTTCGTCCTATTCCGGTTATTCTGGAAAGCTGGCGGGCAGAAATACCAGCCTTCAGGCCGGCATTAAGTACATCTATTCGTTCCGATTTTTCCAATCTGCTGATATCCTGTACATGTGCGCATTTGCTGATTTTGCACAAAGTATCTATTGCATCCTGATCGGTTAACCGCATCCTTCCGATGTCATCAATATGCGCATGGTGACAGTCGCTTCCGATTAAATCCCGTATAGCATTTTCTGAGAGCGAGGCTATTTCCTCCGGATTATCCAGAAGCCCTGATTCTTCGCGAAATCCGTAACATCCCAGCCATTTATATTCTGACGGACTTGAGCACAAACCCGCCTTGACCGGATTTTGACAGATATACCGTAACACGTCGATAAAATACTCCTGGGTTTCGACCGGTTCGCTTCTGAACCTGTCCTGATACAAATGTCCGTATAACTGGTGCTTTTTGTTGTAGTATGCTACGTAAGAAACCCCTATTCTCTTGAAAATCAGCTCCAGCGGTTCGGATTCTTCTTTGATCAGCATATGGATGTGGTTATCCATCAGACAATATGCATACAGTTTGAAACCACAGATCTCCTTAGCCCGCTTTACCCTTTTAAGAAAAATCATTCGATCCATATCATCTGAAAAGATAATGCGTTTGTCAATCCCGCGGAGCATAACGTGATAAATACCTGTGCTTGATCTGATTCTTGATGATCTGCTCATAATTTGATTCCTTTGCTATAGATGTTTGCGTAGATTTGTTGTTTTCGATCTGACAAATATAACGTGGTGGCAGTATAGCATATCGGAAGCGAAATTTGAAGAGTAATCAGTTCCAAAGATAAAATTTGTAAGAATATAACAATGTCGGCCGGATTTGGAGGATTCGGAAATTCATGATGTTTGTATAATATGAACAAAAGCGTGCCAATTCTAAAGGACTGGCTTCATGCCGGAACCGTCTCTGTGGCAGATGCCAAAAGAACCGTCCTTGTGGCACATGCCAAAAGAACCGTCCCTGTGGCACACCTGTGGCACATGCCAAAAGAACCGTCCCCGTGGCACCCCGTGGCACACAACTATAAGTAGAAAATGAGTAAATATACAACCAATAGTCAACTAAAGCTCTACATTTACTATGGCACACAACTCATGCTTGTGATAGGATAAAGTCAATCCAACCAAATGATGACTTTGACCGGTCAAAAAGGTATCTGACAGGAGGAATAAACAGGCATGACAGACTTTTCTAAAAATCTTCAGGCATTAAGAAAAGAGAAAAAGGTTACACAGGAGCAGCTTGCAAGTCACCTCGGAGTGAGTGCCCAGGCTGTCTCCAAATGGGAGAACGGGAACTATCCGGAGAGCGACCTTCTTCCGGCGATAGCTGATTTTTTCGGAGTATCGATCGACTTTCTCTATGGAAGAGGAGAGAGAGAGAAGACAATAGAACAGGCTGTTTTTGATGCCGCCCGTAAATGCTGCGACGTGGAATACAAAAGGACAGGCAGCTCCGAGGCCCATAATGATTTTGCAAGGCTTATAAGGAACCTGCAATGGGCCATACAGACAGGCAGCTGGGTCAACAATACCGGGTTTTATGAACCTCCGTGCGATATCAGGGAATATCCCAAGATGGCTTCCGCTGTCTATGACAATGTATTTTTCACATATATGGGACTGAGGGAGGATAACAACTTCGGTTTAAGCCTGTACAGTCCGGAGGACAAGGAGGTCTTTGAAGATCTGCTTAGGGATACCAGGGGACTGACTGAGCTGTTCGGGCTTTTGTCAGACAGGGATAACCTCGCCATTATCACGTATCTGTATTCTTTAAAGAATGGTGAGTTCGCAGGTGCTGACTCTATAGCAGGGGCCACCGGAATTAACCGGGATAAGGTCCGGAAGTCTCTTGAGGAGCTTATTGGAAGCGTGGGTGACCCGCGGGTGGCCTCTCCGTTTAGGTATGTAAAGGTGGTCAACAAAGATAAGAAGGATCCGGTTTATGGTGTTGAGCCGACGCTCGGGGGCCTCTTTATTGGACTTATGATGATCGCACGTGAGTACACTGAGCCGCCCATGGTATACAGGATGGATATCAATTGCAGGACAAAAAGCTGGATCGACAGGAAAAAGCTTAATGAGAAGTAAAGTCCAGCGGTGATATGTCAAGCGTAAATTGAAATAATTTTAGAATCATTTTCATATCTTTTGCTGAAAAAATGGTAACATTAAT
>JBGUQP010000247.1:0-3968 GCA_045131145.1 Lachnospiraceae bacterium
CTGCAGTCACAAGGACTGTCTTAAGTCCCGCATCTTTGGCAAGCTTACATGTATCAAGTACATATTCGTATCCTATAAGGGGTTCATTGTAGGTAAAGGCTATTCCGATATTGCCTTTTGGTACTGTCTTAACTGCGATATCAACTAGTTCTTCCGGATCAAGCCTGTTATCTTCAGACATAAAACCGCTTCCGTCACTTGTCGATATCTCATGGTTCTGGCAGAAGGGACATGATAGGTTACATCCGAAGGACCCGACCGAAAGGATACCGGTCCCGGGATAAAAACGGTTTAAGGGTTTCTTCTCAACAGGATCAAGTGCAAGTGAAGTCACAATACCGTAATTAACCGGTATTATCCTGTCCTTACCTTCTTCAATCACATGCTTTCTCGCCCTGCATCTCCCCGTTGCCCCTTCTTTAAGCGAACAGGCATGAGGACATACTTCACACTGTAACAGAGTTGACATAATACTCACACCGCTTCCACCTGCTGCCTTGATACCAGCTCGGCAAAGAATCCCTTTCTGTCAATAAGCTCATCGTAAGTACCGTCTTCTATGATCTTCCCTCCGTCAAGTACAATGATCCTGTCACACTGCCTTATGGTGGAAAGCCTGTGGGCGATGACGATACGGGTACACTTCATATTGTCAAGAGCATCCGACACCTTTTTCTGTGTGACATTATCAAGCGCGGATGTTGCCTCATCAAACATAAGTATCTTCGGTTTAGGTGCGATCGCTCTTGCTATCATAAGGCGCTGCCGCTGTCCGCCCGATATTCCGCCCTGACCTTCGGATATCATGGTGTTCATTCCCATCGGCATATCCCTGATATCATCAGCAAAGTCTGCGATCTCGGCTGCTTCCCATGCATCATCAAGAGTCAGCCATGGAGCGGAAATGACAATATTTGAAAATATCTCTCCGTTAAAGAGCCGGCCATCCTGCATAACAGTCCCTATCCGCCTTCTTAGTGATTTGGGATCCAGGGTATCAAGATCACGGCCGTCATAATATACCGCACCCTTCTGAGGTTTTTCAAAGCCTAGAAGAATTCTCATTAACGTCGACTTGCCGCAGCCTGTCTTACCCACTATCGCAACATACTGGCCCGGATGTATCTTTAAGTTCATGTTATCAAGTACTGGCGGCATATCTTCTCTGTACCGGAAGGACACATGATTAAGTTCCACTCCTCCGGACAGGCTCGTAACCATATGTTTATTCTCATCGATCTCCGGAACAGCCTTAAGGATAGGTGAGATCATCTCAAGTATCGGTCCGATCCCGGCAACCGAAGCCGCGATCCCGGTGAAGGACATAAATGCTCCGCTTACCATGGCATACGCAGTATTAAAAGCATAGTAATCGGAAACACTGACGCCGCTTTCAACCGCTTCAAGATAGAGAGCCAGCGTACCGAACAGAGATATTCCCAGGCTGATCACGGAAGATACTCTCAAAAACATCGGCGGGTTATAGGAAAGGGCTGCGCTCTTTGAATATATATTTGCCCATCTGGCAAATGCTCTCTGCTCGGCACCCGACAATCTTATCTTCTGAATGCCGTTTATCATTGCATGCGTAATACCGCTTTCTTTGGAAGCCAGCTTCATCTGCTGTCTGGATATCCTGACCTGCAGAACAACTGTAACTATCGAAACGGCAAGCATCAGGAGAATTATCAAAAGTGCCGTGGCTACAAGAGAATGGGCATATTTAAATATCTGAGTAATATAAGCAAGCGAAAATAATCCTGTAAGGCCAGTTGCCAGCGCCATATCGACCATCTGATTGGCCATCAGGCTGATATATCCAAGGCGGTTGGATAATTCGCCCGCATTATAGTCCTTAAAAAATGAAGCGGGCAGCGACAAAACCCTCATCATTGCCGCCGCTTCCACCGATATGCTGACTTTAGTGCTTATCCTGGCTGTTGCAAGTCCCTTCACCACTGTGAAGATCAATGAAGAAAAGGACGTACACAGCATGAATATCCCAACGCCTGCAAGCATGCTTATTCTGCCCGAATCGATAACCTTACCGAAGAGCATGGAATTAAATCTGGGCATGAGCATGCCCACCAGAGTCACAGCCAGACCGGCCAGAACAAGCATGATAAGATCGGATACAGACAGCTGCTCATTTATATATCCCAGGAAATCGCTTATCCCCATTTCCTTTAAAGGAAACGGCTTATAAAAAGCTATTGCCTCATGCTCTATAAGATCCTCTGTTTTACTGTTCAGAACAACGTAGCTTTCACTTTTGCGGTCAAAAAACCTGTAACCTCTGAGTCCGTAGGGGATCAGGGCCACAACGCTTCCGTCGTCACTTCTGGTGCCAAGCATTGCACCCACCGCATCCTTATACCATCCTCTCTCAAGCCTTACAGTTCGCCGCATGATGCCGTAAGGGCGCATAAGATATTCAAGCACCTCATTCATATCCTTGATCTTATCGGGAACATCATGTGCCTTAACATGATAGAAGTTAAGTATCTCGCCTATCGCATCCGTGGTGACCTTCCTGTCATCATTTAAGGCATCACTCATCCTTTTTCCCATCACGGCTCCCGCTATGGCCTTAAATGAATCCTCAAATATTATCCTGTCGGATTTTTTACGTTCACGTATCTGCTCGTCAAACCATCCCATTTATCAATACCTTTTAATTATTCTGAAGTTACAAGCTGTGTATACAGGCCGTTTTTAGCCATCAGCTCCTCATGCGTACCCCTTTCAACGACCTTACCCTTGTCCATAACTATGATCTCGTCGCAGTCACGGATCGTTGACAGACGGTGCGCAATGACCACACATGATATTCCCCTTTTGCATATGGAATCCACAACCTCATATTCGGTCCTTGCATCCAGGGCACTTGTTGCCTCATCCATAATTATCATTGTCGGATCCTGGGCAAGCACACGCGCTATTTCCATACGCTGGCGCTGACCGCCGGACAGATCCCTGCCGCCCTCGGTAAGAGAGTAATTATACCCGCCTTCGCGCTGCATTATATCATCATGTATCCTGGCATCCCTTGCTGCCATTATTACCTCGAAATCTTCGATGGAGTTGTCCCACATCCTGATATTGTTTGCAATTGTATCTTCAAAAAGAATGATATCCTGATCGACAACCGCCACCGACCCCGTAAAGATATTTCTGTCAATATCCGATATGGGTTTTCCGTCAAAGAGTATATCTCCGCTCCATGGCCTGTATAAACCCGAAATGAGTTTGGCCAGCGTTGATTTACCACAGCCCGATGCGCCGACAAAAGCCACTCTCTGCCCTCTCTTAAGCTCAAGAGAAAAGTCTTCGATCAACGGAGGAGCCAGTTTCGAATATCCGAAAGTCACATGCCTCATCGAAAGGTTCCCGGTAAGCTTATCGTAGCTTTCCGTATCCACGTCCCGGGTAAAAACAGGATCATCGGGGTATTTCATCACATCCTCGATCCTCTCCATATCGGTCCTCATTTCCTGGAGCACCTGTCCCGCCTGGATAAGCTGTCCTGCAGGCTCCATGAATGAATTCAGAAAACTCTGAAAGGCCATTATCATGCCGACCGTAAAATGGCCCCTGATAACAAGCCACACTCCCTGGATCAGGATGGCGATATTAAAAAGAGAACTGACAGCCTGCGGAATCATACCCAGAAACATGTCAAGTTTAACGTACTTTATATTCTGTGTACTGACAGATGCCTGATAACCTGACCATCTTTCAAAATAACCGTTTTCGGCTCCGCTTGCCTTTATAGTCTCTATCATATCCATGGCACCGACTGTGGCACCCTGGAGCTTACCCTGATCACGCATTGCGACCCTGGTGATATTTATCCTTTTATTGCTTATGATACGTGCCATAAGCATATTAACGAAGACCGATGTTATACCGAAAGCAGTCATTATCACGGAAAATCTTAACATTACCACAAGATAGAAGATCATCAT
>JBGUQP010000248.1:0-11570 GCA_045131145.1 Lachnospiraceae bacterium
ATCGCGGTTAATCAGGGCGATGGTGGTCCACGTGGTTTTAAACTGGGTATGATAGAACTTCCCGAAGCTGATACCTATGGAAAATACAAAGCATTTACAACCTTTCATTTCAGGGAAGGTACTAACCGTGAATATGGTTATAATGAAACCTTTGCCCAGATTGGTGGAATAGCTGAACTTGAGGACAGGTATGTATTTGCCGCCTCCTCTGAGAGAAGGCTGTCCATGGCAGTAAAAAACAGCTTAAATACTGAGGCGCGGGATCTTTTTATTCAGATAATAAAGAAGGATTTAGACCAATGTAATTCGGTAAACGATATTTATGCAGTCAGTGGAGAAACCAGGACACCGGTGGATAATAAACCTGAATCGGCAAAAACCATGCTGTTTCTTGATGGGACTGAAGTTGATAAAGGCATCATCTGGCTTACACACTATGATGATGACCATTACGTGGCCAATCCCAAGGTTGTGGCTCTGCCGGGCGGGAACATTGCCATCATGTGGGAGAAACTGGCATACTCATACAATGATTCAAGCTGTGAAGTTTACTACATGTTGATAGACGGTGAAGGCCGAATCGTGGCAAAGCCCATGTTTATAAGCGGCTGTCATCTTGCTGCCGATATCGATCCCATGGTATATAACGGGAACATTTACTGGGCTACAGCTGATGAGTTCGGGCAGTATATACATAAGCTGAATATATGCAACAGTTACAGCGGAGTAGAGATAACAAAACAACCCTATATCTTATCATCCGTGCTTAATCCTGACGGGACATATGATCTTAAGCTGAGTGTTGAAGCAGATAATGCAGTATCCTACCGTTGGCAGTCATCATCCGGCGGGTATGACTTTGCGGAAGCTGAAGGTACGGAGATATCAGGTAATGATACCTCTGCGCTTACTGTAAGCAGATATTCACCCGACAATCCTGTTTTCTACAGGTGCGTGATAAAAGACCAGACAGGGCTTGAAACGGTAAGTCATACGGCAGTGGGCATCGTTGAAGATGCGAAAAGCATTACCGCCAAGGCGGGTGAGAAAGCTGTCTTTAAGGTGGTGCCGTTTGGAGCGATCGATCTTAGGTGGTATTTTCAGCCTGCGGATAGCAGTCAATGGCTGGAGCTCTCAAGCTCGGACAGGTTTAAAGGAACCGATACTCCAATGCTTTCCTTTACGATCGACTCCTATTACGGATCGGGTAAGTACCGCTGCAGATTCAGGACAGTCGATGGAGCCATCATCTACAGTGAGCCCGTATCCATTACAAGGCAGCTTACCATTCTGGAGCAGCCTAAAAGCGTCTATGCGAAGAAAGGTGAGGAATTCACAATAAACTTTACTCCCGATGGTGAGGGACTTACCTACCAGTGGTACCTTAAATACAAGGATGAGCCATGGGTAGCGATCAAGCCGCCCCTTGGCACATTCCCGCGTATTACTTATACGGCGGATGATGTGATCTTAAACAGCGTCATCAAGTGCATCGTCAAGGATAAGTACGGCGCATCCATGGAGACCGATATAGTAAGGGTCTATGATTCGATGTCATTTGGGCTTGATAAGCATGAGATAACCCTTGTATCAAGGCCGGGTTCAACTGCCAGGCTGACACCGGTCATAGTGGGTGACTATGATGAGGATTCCCTGATATGGACAAGTTCCGATGAGAATGTCGCAACTGTCGACAAGGGCCTTGTTACCGCTAAGGAGGGCATTACGGAGGATAAGACGGCGGTAATAACCGTTAAGACCCCTGACGGTGAATACAGCGATTCCTGCACCGTCACCGTGGTTCCGGTAACGACCGTGGAAACGCCCTATGCAAGCGCCGGATCCGGCGAAGTGGATGAGGGTACGGTCATCTCCCTTGCCTGTAAAACGGAAGGGGCCCAGATCTACTACACGACAGATGATACTAAGCCGGGTGTTGATGCAAACGGTGATCCGACTGGCACGACGAAGCTGTACACTGATGTCATTACGCTTGATAAGGATACGGTGATAAGGGCGATAGCCATCAAGGAGAACTGCAATGACAGTGCCGAAGCCAGGTATGAATACACTGTAAGGCCCGACTGGGGCGATATCCCGGATATGCTTAAGGATGTGTTTGAATCCCCGGCCGGGATCCCTGAGGGGATATGGTATTTATACGGTAATGAGACAAGAGGCTACAGGCGGCTTGATGTAAATGACGGCAAGACAGGCCTTGAATATGAATATAACGGAGGTAAGATCGAGATCGGCGACGATCTCCTGATGTTTGACGGTCGGTACAGGCTGTGCGAGAACAGGGATTACACATTATCCTATGCCAACAATACGGTTGCTGCTGGTGAATCCGCACCTAAGGCACCGGCCTTAAGGATCAAGGGTAAGGGCAGGTATAAGATGAACACGGTCCTGCGCTTTGCCATTACCCCTGCCGATATAAATGACTGCGAGGTATCGACCGGCATGACCATGCCGCTTGCCGCAGGGAAAAAGCTTGGAAGCGTGAAACCGGTCCTTAAATACAGGGGTAAGAAGCTTAAGGTTCAAAAAGACTACACTCTTAAGTTCTTCAGGGACGAAGCCCTGCCCGCAAACGAGATTGCATCTCCTGCATCCACTGTGGTATCGGAAGGCGATAAGTTCAGCATAACGATAAATGCTGCTCCGGGAAGCTCCTTTAAGGGAACGATCACCGGGGAGGTACGCATTGTGGGCATAAACGGTAAGGATAAGGCGGTCGTTGACATGAGCACTGTCAAAGTCACTCTTCCCGCTCAGATCTACACGGGAGAGCCCATATCGGTAAGGGGCCTCTTTGAGAAGGAGATTGACGTTAAGAAGGGGAGTGTTTCCCTTGCATACGGTAAGGACTATACGGTCGATGACCTTAGCTTTACGGATGCGGGTAAGTACAGCATATGGCTCCACGGAACGGCACAGACTGACAATGGCCTTAACTGCATAGGCGATAAACTCCTTGTGTTAGATATAAAGGGCGTTGATCCCGGCAAGGTAAAGATCGGCGGCCTGGCCTCGGCCATCGGCTATCCGGGACGCAGCCTATCCATTAACGATCTGTATCTTAAGGATAAGAGCGGGTACGATAAGGTGACCCTCTATACCGTGGCTGATGGAAGGAATGTCGAGCTTACCGAAGGGACTGATTACGAATACACCATAACGGGCGGCAGCCATACAGGGAAGGCCCGTATAAGGTTTACCTTAAAGGGCAGGTACAGCGGAACTATCGAGCGTACCATAAGCGTTAAGTCTTATGATATAAAGAAGGACGAGAAGGGCCTTGTTAAGGTCGAAGTTCTGGGAAGCATTAATACGAAGAAAGGCCCGGTTCCTGTGGTAAGGGTCGGCTGGGGATCCAAGGTCCTTAAGGAGAATGTTGACTATAAGGTAACCTTCAGGCTTAAGAAGACCGGAAGCGGACCGGAGATATCGGATGTAACCGTAAAGGGCATCGGGAACTTCAGCGGAATCGTCAAGAAATAAAGTAAAACGGTACTGATTTGACCGAACCGGTCAAGTAATTCTATTATAAGCTACCAATTTGTATCAAAATTAATCCCACCACATTTATTGACCGACCGGATTACAATTGTGGTAAATGCAACAACGACCACAATATATAGGGTTTACTGACCCGTCGTGCACACGCAGGCACGGCGGGTTTTTCTCTGCCTAAGATATTGGAGCTGCAAACGTTTCTTCATATATAAATTGTGCTTCTTTCGGGCATTTTCCTTAATCACGTTTCCCTGAAAATATGATAAAAATTCCGCCGCCAATACTTGACAAAGCAACAGGGGGGGGGTAAAATATTACAAGGTTTCTTTTATTGCTATACTTACGCCTATTTTTAGGAATTCAGGCAACCGGCATGAAGTCATAGGATGATAAGTGTGGCCGGCTAAAGACTCATCAAACGGCGAGTGGCAATGGTGCCATGCAGACCCGGTAAACCCTCTGAAAGAGGCATTCGATGGGCAGTAAGCTCGGGTGTTCCCCATAGGACAAGCTAGCGAGGGAGAAACAAAAATAATTAAGGAGGAAAGAAAACTATGGGAAAATCTTTTAAGGGTTTTTCAAAGGCATTATCACTGATCTTAGCAGTAGCTATGGTTGTTACGATGATGCCTACATCTGCATACGGAGCTGAGCTCATTGCAGGTGAGAGCGAGGATATCCTCATTAGCAACGATTCGGTTGCAGAGGAGTCATCCGACGCTTTAGCAACAGATGATGCTTCAGCATCAGAAGAGAAATCTTCTTCTCTCATAGATACTCAGGATGCATCTGCTCCGGCTGATGCTGATGAGAATACGGCAGGGAAGGAGGAAATCAATCCGGATAAGACTGCATCAAAGCGCATTATGACTGTAACTGCTGCAGGCGGTGACAGCGGTCATAACGATGGTAGTATCAAAGGTGAATATGGCGTTGCTATTACTTTGCCTTCTACCTTTACGGTGGATGGTGCTACAGATCCGCAAAAGCCTACAGATTACGAATTTTATTTTGCAACGCTTAAGGGAACTTACAAGGAAAAGGATTTCGACGATGCAGAAACTATCGCTGCCCAAGAAGCAATGCTTCAGGAAACAAATCTTCCGGCAGGACTTACAGTAAATGATACAAATTATGTAATTTCTGTAAGTGGTACACCTATGAAGGTTGTTAAGGACGGATTATGGTTCCTGGTTGTTTCCGATAAGACAGAGGATAATACTACCTATGTTAAGTCTGACGATGTAATCGTAAAAGTTCCTGTGGAGATTGTAGGAGATCATGCTTATAATGTTGAAGCTGATAATGCAAATCGTCTAATAGATGATGATGCTCCCAATCAGAAATATAGGGTACTTTTTGGCAAAGGAACGAAAGCATCGGCTACTGCAGGAGCTGAGCAGGGATATACTGTATTAGAAGAGAGGCCTGCAGATTCAAAAAAAGATAATGTAATGCCAGTACAGCTTACCGTCAAGTCAGGTGTTCCCCTTAGCCAGGGAGCCAAGGTGGCAGCTGAGATTGTAGAATTTGATAAGGCAGATAATACAAAGACGAGCATTACAAGCGGAACGGAAAGTGCAGGCGCATTTACAGTTACTCCTGCTGAGACAACAAATAAGATGAGCAAGGATATCCCGGCTGTATTTACAGTTGCTCCCAAGGAGGGTCTTCTTGCAAAAGCAGCTGCAGGTACAACATATAAGGCATATCTTAAGCTCACATCAGAAGTATTTGGTGAGAAAAAAATAGCACTTGAATTTACTGTGAGTCCTAATATCGGCTTTACCAAAGTGGTTTCACACGGTGGTGCTGAAGAAGAAGCTGATGAAGTAACTATTTCAGGCACAGATTACGATGTGTATTCTCTTGGCGTTTTTGAGGTAGGTGAAACTATTGATGATGTTGAGATTACGGTAACAGGTGGAACGGGCACTTTATCTTTCACGGAAGATTTTGCCTCAACAGTTCCCGCGAATTTGAATGTAACTCTTGAAGATCTTCCTGACGGACTTACCGCTACAAAAACAAATGGTGTTTATAAGATAAGCGGAATGGTAAGTACAGAGGCACATGATTATATAGGAGCTTTGCATTATTTTGCTCTTACAGCTAAGGACAGCGGAACAGGTGCTACGACGGCTAAAACATATTTCGTTTATTACATAGCGCAAGCGGATGTTGAAATGGCAGCTATCAAGGGCGCATATGATAAGGCTAAAGCAGATACCATTTCTGTAGGCGATGATGATTCTATTAACAGCTTTGCATGGTATGGTGACTCCAATGTTGCAGGCGATGCCCTTAACAATGAGTATGCAACCATATATGTTAAAAACACAAGTGAGACATCTCTTAAGTTCAGGGCAACACTTCCTACAGATGATAATTACAAGTTAGATCCTGAAAGTGTTGCTACTTCAGGAATGACGCTTGCAAAAGGTGCTGAAGGAACATTTAAAATTATTCCTAAAGAACAGGCTCCAGCTGCAGAAGACCTTACTATCAAGGCTGCAGGTGTTGCTGATACAGTTGTAGAGGTTTCTTATTCCCAGAAGACTGGACTCAGCATTGTGAAACCTAGTACTAATGATACATCTGCGACAACACATAGTGTTGGAGGCGAAGATGTACCCACACCACCTTCTTTAGGAATAGCAGAGGTTGGTGAGACGTTCTCATATACATTTGGAGAAACTCATCCGAGTACGATTTCAGGTGTAAAATGGGAATTAGTGTATATTCATGATGAAAGCAATGAGTGGTATACAGATGATAATGATTCTGATAATCCGACTAAACATGGTGCTGCAACACCTACATTGCCCAAGGATTATCTGTATGATCACTATGGTCTGACCTTTAATAACGGAGTTATAAGCGGTACATTAAAGAATGCTGATGACGGCGTGGCAAACGGTAAAATAGATATGACTATCAGGCTGTCATCTACAGACGGTACGACCAAGAAATACAGGCAGGCTACACTTGTGGCTACGGCTTCAGATGCTATAACGATTTCGTCAAATGGCAAGGAAATCAAGCCAATTGGTGATCCGGCGGCTGCTCCTTTGGTGATGACCAGTGTAAAGCTTGATGAGATTACTACAGCTAAGACGACCATTGATATCACAAACAAATCCCTTATAGAAGAAGAGGGCGTAAAGGCTGAAATAATAAGTGTAATTAAAGGAACATCGACAAACGTTACTGCAAAAGATCCGTTTAAGAGAGTTTATGATGAGACGGATAAAGTAAGAAATGATTCTCTTATAGCTAACGGAATGAATATTGCGGCAGATGGAACAGGTTCCTTTGTTCTGGCAGCACAGGATGTAATAAGGACGGATGCGGATCTTGGTGCTGGTACATATACAGTCACAGCAGAGATTACAGGTGATAATTTAGCACCCGTTCGATTTACAGCTAAATTGGTGGTTAAGGATGCTCTTATTGTATCAGAGCCCGCTGCTTATGCTGCTTATGCAGCTGATCCTAAACCCGCAACAGTATATTATACTGTAAATACACCTGCTCCCACAGGAGACACATATAAGTTTGGCGCTACTTATTCTGAAGCTTTAGTTCAGGAAGATGGCGTAGATAAGATAGTATACAGTCTTGTTTCCGGTAATATTCCTGACCTAACATTTAACTCAAAGGGTTACTTCGAAGGAACACCTAAAACAGCCGGCGAGTTTGAAATTAACGTTCGTGCAGCAGCAGCTATAGCGGCTACAGGAGAAGAGGTTACAGGTACCCTTACTTATAAAGTAGTGGTAGTTGGTGATTCAACGCTTTCTGTAACTATCGATGAGCCGGCAACTACACTTACGGGCAAGACTTATTTCCTTCCCGGAGAGGTTAAAGGATATAAGGCAAATTCTGAGAAACTGGCAGTTTTAGTTAAAGCAGCTAATGAGGATGCTACCGGTGTTACCGTAACAGTAGCAGATGCAAAGGATGATAGGCCGGATGATGAGGACCTTGATGATGATGGTGTAAAGGATAAAATTGCACATCCCGAGAATCCTTACAAGGGAAGCGCTGCTTACTTTGAAGTAGGTACTTTTGCAACTACAGTATCTAAGACAAGTGCCTCTCCTTTATATGTTGCTACAAAAGCAGGCGCACCCGCAGGATTTTATAAGGCAACGATCACGATCCAGGGTACAAATGCAAGCCCTGTTTCATTTGATGTTGCTATGGCTGTAGTAGATCCTCTTACGATAAACGTTCCTGCAACATATACAGGAACCGTAGGTAAGGCTCTAACAAATACCAACCTTGTATTTACCGCAACTGGCGGCTATGCTGATCAGACCATAGTCTGGAAAGAAAAAGGTACAACGGTTGAAGGTGTAAGAAAATACTATATCACCAAAGATGGTTCTACAGATGCTGATGGGACGAATAAGAGTAAAGAGACAGATCTTTGGACACTTACAGAAGCTGATGAAATCGGTGCACCTGATGGAATAGGTCTTAAGACAAATGTTAACGGCACACCTTCACTTGCGAAGACACTGAATGTTACTATAAATGCGGGCGTACCTGCACTGAAATATAGTGATCTTGATATTGTAGATAATGGTGCATACGGAACGGTTAAAGATGTAATAAACAGAGTAGCGGCAGCAAAGAGAATAGGTGTTGCTTCTAGTCCGGATACTATTGACAACAAGATCATACCTGCACAGACTACAGCAGATTCCGCTTTGGCACTGACCTTTAATAAGAGCAGTGATCCTAAGATCACAAACCTTGCTCTTGGTGGTGTATATGCTTCAAGCGGAAATATGACAGGTACTGTTGTTGGTAAGTCTCTTGCTAACGGATACTCAAGCATCAGCGAGTACGCATATGCTCCTGTAGCAAAGGATTATTCAGTAGGCACAGGCGCTCTTACAGTTAAGCTTAACAACGGTGATGGTCTTAACCTTAAGGCAAAGGCAACCCTTGCTGGAGGAGACGACAGTGATTTCACTATCACAGAACCTGCAGGCGCAGATGAAAAGCATTACGCAGTTATAAATTCAAACAATGTCGACCCCGAAGCTGGAGGAACCGAATGGACAATAACACCTAAGGCTGGACTTAGGGTAGGTTCATACACGGATACTGTAACATTTACGGGTGATAATATTGAGTCTGTTTCACTTAAGCTTACATTTGTTGTTGCTGCTAAGTCTTATAAGGCAACCATAGATAACAATATAGCTGCAAATGAAAAGGATCCTGATAAACTTGCAAAGCGAGTAGTTTATGCAGAAAATGTTTCAAGCGGAACGGGCACTGTTCCGATCGAACTCGAAGCTATAGCAGCGGGTACTACGGTAACTGATATTTATAATGATGGCTGTCCTCAGACGATAACAATCAGAAATACCGGAAACTGCGTGCTTGAAAATGTTGCCGTATATGAAGTTCAGAAGAACGGCTCCACATTTGTAAAGGGCGGCGGACAGATACAGCTTGCTGATGGCAAAGAAGTTGGCCATGTAATTGATGTAAGTGAAACCGATAATGAGATTGCTATTGGTGGATACTCATCATTCGTCATCAACCATGCAACTACACCAGTTAAGGGTGACAGAACCGGATATGTTGATGTTTACTTCAAGGAAGGTGAGACAGAGCATGAGATCATTGTTCCTGTATCGGTTTCTGTAATAAATGGTGCTGTAGAAAACGTAACAGTTACACCCGGAACAAACGAAGGCGAAGAAGTAGCAATGACGAGCCAGAAAGAGTCTTATGCTCCTCAGGCTGCAGAGCTTAAGTTCACCGTGAAGAATAACTCGACAGCTAAGTCAGATATTCTTAAAGATGTAATCGTAACTCTTTCAGGCACACATGCAGATAAGTTTGAAGTATATCCCACAGAGGTACGTGCTGCAGATAGTAAAGTTGATATTGAAGCCGGTAAGAGCACTGTTATTGCTATAAGGCCTATAGACGGTCTTAAAGCTGGAACTTACACTGCAACAATTAGCTTCGGCGCTGCAAATATTAAGACAGAGGTCACTAGGACAATTAAGTTTGTAGTTCAAACATCAGAAACATTTACAGCAACAAAGGTAACAAAAGCTGGAATGACCATTACCGATCCTTCAATTGCCGGAAGACTTTATAACTCTATCGTGTTCGGTATTGGAACAACTACAACAGCACCGGCAGTAACGGTTGGTACGAAATCTGGTGATACACAGGTTGTAACGATCGATTTCGACAAGCCTGCAAAAGCTGGAGATCCTACACATAGTGATGTGACTATAACATTTACGGCTACATCAAATGAATTTACAGCTATCAAGAGCGTAAAGTTTGAGCTTGATCCCGATAACACAGTAACAGTCGCATCAAAGACTTTGGGGTTATCAGCAGAACAGCAGACAAATGCAAAAACAAATGCAAATAGTATAGTAACAGATGGTACTGCCAAGAATTGTTTCACAGGAATAACATTTAATCTCTATGGAACAGTAAGCTATCAGAATGCGATAGGCGGTTCACATGATAGTACGATGCTTTTCAAGGAAAAGACGGCAGATCTAAAAGCAATAAGCGACTATACTACAGTAGAAGATACGAGTGTTGATGATAAGACCAAGGGCCAGGCGTTAGGTACTATAATTACTTATGTTCCCATTGGAAATGCAGTAGGAACAGTATTTAAAGACAGCAAGCTGCCTACACCTGTGCTTAAGGATTCGGCATTCTTGAACTGGATACTTAATGGCACAGACAATACTGTAACTTCTACATCAAAAGCGACTGTAGAAATGGTATGTGTGATTGATGATGATGACTACACATATTCTACAGGTTCGACCAAGACAGAAGATAAGGGTGTTAAGTGGACATGGACAAACAACAACGGAAATATTGATGCAGTCCTTGCACTTACTGACACAAGCGGAAAGCATGACGCAGAGTCAAAGATCGAAGTTACTAAGGATTCAAGAGAATATGGTGTTGGAACAGATGATACTGTTTTAGAGGCATGTCCTAAGGTTACTCAGGCGGTAAAGATTACAGATATCGGAAGCCAGCCCGCAACTTGTACTAAGGGTTCTAGAAAAGAACTTAAGGCCGAGGCTAAAGTATGTTTCGTAGACAGTACTACACCAGCTAATCAAAGGATATATACATATAGCAGCACCTATAGTCTTGATGAGCAGGATGATGCTATTGGACACAACTGGCTTGAGCCGGTAGTTACTTGGTCTGACGCAAACGGTGATGGAAAGTACACCAAGGATGAAGTTAAAGTAACGAAGACATGTAGTATATGCTCAGAGAAAGTTGAGCTTACTATCGTAAGCGTGACAGAGACAGTAACTGTTGAGCCTACATGTACTAAGGAAGGTAAAGGAACATACTCTGTAACTTATACCGACGTAGACAAATTTGGAAAGCCTGCCGGTAATGTGACAGATACGAAGAATGTTAAGGAATCTGTAATCAAAGCACTCGGTCATAAGTATAAACTTGAGGTTGAGTGGGCAGAAGATCACAAGACAGCAACAAAAGCTACACTTGTTTGTGGGCAGTGTGCAGAAAGCGAGACCGGACATACAGTAGATGTAACAAAGAGTGTCACATATGATCTCAAGACAGATCCTTTAACAGGTGCAGCTACGCAAAACCAGGCAATTTACCACGCTGGGGAGAAGGATGAAGTTAAGTCTGACATATGGTATTCACATACCGAGCATACTTGGTCATTCGATGGATTTACTTGGACAAGCCTTACAAACGCAACAGGTACATTCACATGTACAGTAGGTAAGGAGCAGAAGCCCGCAACAGTAACAATGAGCAGCGTAGTACACGGAAAGGATGCTGCATCAGCAGTAACCGAGTGGACTGCAACAGTATCAGTTGATCCTGACGGCAAGGCTATCACTCCTATTAAGGAAGCTAAGTACGTTAAGGCTGACGGTACAGAGACCACTAGAGAAGCTTGGATCAAGGCTCTTGGTGAAGGTATCTCAATTGAAGGTCTTGAAGAAGAGTACAAGTTCGCAGGAACAGCTATCAAG
>JBGUQP010000249.1:0-7512 GCA_045131145.1 Lachnospiraceae bacterium
GTCTTGTATACGGTTCGGTTGTAGCATTGATAATTACGGTTATCTTTATGATAATAACAAGGGTTCTTTCCTTCAATGAATGTATGAATGCAATTCCCGAAGGATTTAAGAGCATGGTTCCCGCAATCCTGATCCTTACATTTGCATGGACATTAAAATCCATGACGGATTCACTCGGAGCTAAGGAATATGTTGCTTCACAGGTTGAACTTATTGCCGAAAACCATGCGCTTATGAGTATTCTTCCCGCGATCGTTTTCCTTATCGGAACCTTCCTTGCATTTGCAACAGGTACTTCGTGGGGAACCTTCGGAATCCTTATCCCCATAGTTGTTAATGTATTTGGTGCGGATTTAAACAATGAACTTATGATAATCGCGATATCCGCATGTATGGCTGGTGCCGTATGCGGTGATCACTGTTCACCCATCTCGGATACGACGATAATGGCAAGTGCCGGAGCCCAATGCAACCATATAAAACATGTGTCCACTCAGCTTCCTTATGCAATGACTGCAGCCGGAGTTTCATTTGTGGCATATCTGGCAGCCGGCTTTATCAGAAACTGGATCATAAGCCTTCCTATAGGAATCGCGCTTATGATAGGCTGCATATTTGTGATAAAATCTATGGAAAGCAAGAAGGCAAAAGCATAGATGGAAGAATATATTAAGCTTAGGGACCTTGCGGGTCATCTTCATTTGAATAAGGGCGATAACGTTTATGTTACATCCGATGTAAAGCAGCTTCTTTATGACTGCATGCAGCATGAGGATGATACGGATCTTAATATCCTTATAGACGGGATAATAGACATTATAGGTCCTGATGCGACATTGGTGTTTCCGACTTTCAACTGGGCTTTCTGCAAGGGTGTGCCTTACGATCACTATAAGACACCTTGTAAGACAGGGTCTCTTGGTAAGCTTGCACTTAAAAGGGATGATTTTGCAAGGACTAAGCATCCCATCTACTCGTTTGCCGTATGGGGCAGGGATAAGGAAGCGATGTGTGCGATGGATAATAAGTCATCGTTCGGTCCGGATTCGCCCTTTGCCTTTATGGTAGATCATGGTTACAGAAATCTTTTTATAGACAAGGATACACAGCATTCCTTCGTGTTTGTTCATTACGCGGAAGAATCAAGCGGACCTGTACCTTACAGATATCTTAAGGACTTTACGGCCGGTTATACTGATGCATCAGGCCTTGTGCGCGAAGCTACATATTCCATGAATGTGCGTAACCTTGGTATGGATGTTGAGAACACGATACTTCCGTTAGAAGATGAATTCATCGCTAAGGGGATTGAGGACCGCTTCTATATTAATGATATAGAATACAAGGTAATCGAGCTTAAGGAGAGTCACCCGATAATAGTATCGGATGTGATAAATAACAGGAGCAGGCGGGTGTGCTCATATATAGGGCAGGATGACGATCCCGAAGTTCTTGGCAGCAGCATGTACAGGCTCGCTGACAGGCTGTTCCCGATATGCCGGTCCATCACAGGTGAAGGTGTCAGGGAGACGTTTGGTATCCTTAAGGAATATATCCCCGACCTCAGGCTTTATGAGGTACCAACGGGGACTAAGGTTATGGACTGGACCGTTCCTAAGGAGTGGAAGATAGAGGAAGCTTATATCGAGGATGAGACGGGCAGGAGGATAATTGACTTTAAGGAGAATAACCTTCATGTACTGGGCTATTCGGTACCGGTTGATGAATGGATGACTTTTGATGAGCTGGAGCCTCATATCTATACATTAAAGGACCAGCCCGAATGGATGCCGTATGTAACCTCCTATTACAAAGAGCGCTGGGGATTCTCAATGAGTCAGGTTATGAAGGACGGTCTTGACAGGAATCTTAAGTATCATGCGGTGATCAGGTCTTCGCTTTTCGATGGGCACCTTACCTACGGGGAGCTGATCATTCCGGGTGTACTTGAGAAGGAAGTATTTCTTTCAACCTACATCTGCCATCCTTCAATGGCCAACAATGAATGCTCGGGTCCGTCGGTCATGACCCATCTTATTTCATATATTAAAAGCAAGCGGAATCGAAGGTATACCTACCGCATAGTGTTTGTCCCGGAGACAATAGGGGCGATAACTTATCTGTCCAAAAACCTTGATCATATGAGGAAGAAGGTTGTTGCAGGTTTTAACCTGACCTGTGTGGGCGATAACAGGGATTATTCGATCGTGCATTCAAGATACGCGGATACGCTGGCTGATAAGGTGCTTACATCAGTGCTTAAGGAACATGCAGGCAGCTATTCGGATTATTCCTATCTTAAACGTGGCTCTGATGAGAGGCAGTATCAGGCTCCCGGTGTTGATATACCGCTTGTATGTTTCTGTCGGTCCAAATACCATGTTTATCCCGAGTATCATACTTCAGGCGATAATATGTCCATAGTTTCTCCGGAAGGCTTTTACGGAGCTTTCAGCGTGATGCGTAAATGTATAGACAGGATTGAAAACATGACGGAATTCATGATCCGTGAATCGGCTGACAGGGTGGGACACGGGGACGGTTCTTCTGTCTTCACTGACGGAGCAGGATATGGGAACGATTCTTCCGTCTGCGGAAGCGGAAGGGAAGATGAGATGACAGAAACGAATCCTGACGATTCAAAGATATACCGGGTAACTTGTCTGTGCGAACCACAGCTTGGCAAGAGAGGTCTTGTGCCAACCATGAGTTCCAAGGAGACTTATCAGGAAACCCTTGCGATGAAGGATGTTCTGGCTTATGCTGACGGGACCAACACTGTCCGGGAACTTGCGGAAATGATCGAGCAGCCGATCGAGGTCGTACGAAAAGTAATAAAACAACTTCTGGATGCCGACCTGCTTACCGAAACAGAAAAGTGACACATCGGTTCTGAACAAGTGTGTCAGTGAATTATATAAAAACCTGAGAAAGAAGAAGAAAAATGACACGTGAAGAAATAATGGATAAGGTTAATGAGATCTTCAGGGATGTGTTTGATGATGATACGCTGGTCATCACGGATTCCACGAATTCGGATGACATCGAGGACTGGGATTCGCTTGAGCATATCTCCCTGATCATTTCGATGGAGAAGGAATTTGGCCTTAAATTCGATATCAAGGAAGTTAACAAGCTTGAAAATGTAGGCCAGATGGTAGATATGATCAAGGAAAAACTGGAAGAAAAAGTATAAATATCAATGATATATAACAAGGTTATATATCATTGATACGTAACATTGATAGATATCGACGATACATAATACTGTTATATAACAGTGTTATAAAACAATCATCAAAAGGTAATGATCAGTGAATACATATACGTACGATCAGATAGAAGTAGGCCATAAAGAAAGCTTTAAAGTCAAAGTCACCCAGGCGGACATGGATAAGTTCCGGGAGATAACAGGAGACATCAATCCTCTTCATAAGGATCCGGAATATGCAGGGTCACTCGGACATCCGGGCTGTGTTGTGTTTGGCATGCTGACCGCATCATATCTGTCTACACTTGCGGGAGTATATCTCCCGGGGCAGCATTCCCTTATACACAGTGTCAAGACTAAGTTCTCCGGTACTGTATATGTAGGAGATGAATTGACAATAGAGGGCACCGTAACCGAAAAAAACGATACTTTTGAATTGATAATCATAAAAGCGGTCATTAAAAATCAGGAAGGTATGAAGGTATGCAAGGCTGAAATGCAGGTAGGGATTGGGCATGAGGTGGCTGCGAAGCAGACGGAGTCCTGATGCCGGCTTGATGTTGAGTGGTGGCGGAAAGAGAAGAATTAAAAGGAGGGTTAAAAATGAGCGAGATTGAGAAACTGAAGGAACTGATCGATGAGAGTAAAAACATTGTATTCTTCGGAGGAGCGGGAGTGTCGACTGAGAGCGGGATCCCGGATTTCAGGAGTAAAGACGGCCTGTATAACCAGCATGATGTACAATTCGATATGTACCAGCCGGAGTACTTACTGAGTCACAGCTGTCTTGTTAACGAACCAAAGATCTATTACGAGTTTCACAGGCAGAAGATGGATACCCGCAACATAGAGCCCAATAATGCCCACAAATATCTGGCTGCTCTTGAAAAAACAGGCAAGCTTAAAGCAATCGTAACCCAGAACATAGACGGTCTGCATCAAAAGGCCGGAAGTAAGGTGGTTTATGAGATACATGGCAGTGCATTGAGAAATTACTGCATGAAATGTGGCAAAGAATATCCGTCCGACTATATCTTTGAATCAAAAGAGCCCATTCCGAAGTGTTCATGCGGAGGGATCATTCGCCCCGATATCACTCTGTACGAAGAGGGGCTTCCGGATACTCAGGTTGACGGAGCGATCCGTTCGATAGCAGGCGCAGATATGCTCATAATCGGCGGAACATCGCTAACCGTGTACCCTGCGGCTTCATTTGTTAATTACTTCAGAGGAAATAACCTTGTAATAATCAACCGCGACGAAATACATGTCCGTACAGCTCAGAATACCCTTATTATTAAGGAAAGGATCGGTCAGGTGTTCACCGAAGTTGCGAAGATACAGGGAATTGAACTGTGATTTGAATAAACACTTGAAATCCTTCGGATTCTATGATAGTATGTTAACTCGTGATACAATTGTTGGCAGGGCTGTGCCCTGACCCTAAATTCCTTGCTTCATCAATGTAAGATGAGGCCAGAGACCAAAAGGAGGTACTAGCATGAACAAATATGAGTTATGCGTTGTTCTTAGTGCTAAGATCGAAGATGACGAGAGAGCAGCCACCCTCGAGAAGGTACAGAAGTACATCACGAGATTCGGCGGCACGGTAACGAACATCGAAGAATGGGGTAAGAAGAGATTAGCTTACGAAATTCAGAAGATGAAAGAAGCTTACTACTACTTCGTACAGTTTGATGCCGAAGCAACAGCTCCCATTGAAATCGAGAATCGCGTGCGCATTATGGAAAACGTTATCAGGTTCTTATGCGTTAGAGCAGATGCATAATAGAAAGTGAGCAGATAATGAACAAAGTTATCCTTATGGGAAGATTAACACGTGATCCTGATGTTAGATATTCATCGGGGGACAATGCAATGGCGATCGCAAGGTATACACTTGCGGTAGACAGAAGGTTTAAGAGAAATAACGGTGATGACCAGACGGCTGATTTTATAGGATGTGTTGCATTTGGCAGACAGGGTGAATTTGCTGAGAAATACTTCAGGAAGGGAACCAAGGTTGCCATTACCGGACGCATACAGACAGGAAGTTACACAAACAAGGATGGCCAGAAGGTTTACACCACGGACGTAGTCGTAGAGGAGCAGGAATTCGCGGAGAGCAAGAACGCCGGAACCGATAATTCGGGCTTTACTCCAGCCGGACCTGCCGGGGCAACGGATCCGGGTGACGGCTTTATGAACATTCCGGACGGAATAGATGAGGAACTGCCGTTCAACTAGGAATCCGATTTATAATTGGAGGTAGAAAAATGGCTTATAACAGACCACAGGGAGATAACGACAGGGCTGATTCTCCGATGAGGAGAAGAGGCGGAATACGCAGAAGGAAGAAAGTATGCGCATTCTGTGGTAAGGATAAGAATATTGATTATAAGGATGCAGCTACACTTAAGAAGTTTGTTTCCGAGAGAGGTAAGATCCTTCCCAGAAGGATTACCGGAACATGCGCTAAGCATCAGAGGGCACTTACTGTTGCCGTAAAGAGAGCGCGTCACGTAGCTATCATGCCTTATGTACAGGACTAAGTTTTTTTGATTAAAGGTGCAATGTGGCACGCGCGGGGGCGCGTGCCACATTATTTATAAGACAAAGGAAACTTAAGGAGAGGGAAAATGCCAATAACAGATCTGTTGGAAAAGAATGCATCAGAATACGGGGATGATGTGTGTCTTGTGGAACTCAATCCCGAGATAAAGGAGAACAGGCGCAAGACCTGGAAGGATTTCGATCTTATTGAAAGTAATCCCAAGGAGCCCTACAGAAGGGAGATCACATGGAGTGTATTTGACGAGAAGGCCAACCGCTTCGCAAATATGCTCATAGGACGTGGGATAAAGAAGGGCGAGAAGGTGGGAATTCTCATGATGAACTGCCTTGAGTGGCTGCCTATCTATTTCGGTGTCCTTAAAACAGGTGCCATTGCAGTACCATTCAATTTCAGATATTCTTCGGATGAAATACTCTACTGTGCGAAGTTGGCTGAGATAGATGTGCTGGTTTTCGGTCCTGAGTTTGTGGGACGTATCGAGGATATAGCGGATGAATTGATGCAGAAGAGGCTGCTTATATATGTCGGTGAGAACTGTCCGGCATTTGCCGATGATTATCAGAGCCTGGTAAATAACTGCAGTTCAAGAAAGCCTAAGATAACGATAACAGATGATGACTACGGTGCAATCTATTTTTCATCGGGCACAACAGGATTTCCCAAGGCCATACTTCACAAGCACAGGTCTCTGACCCATTCATGCAAGGTCGAGCAGAATCACCATGGGCAGCAGAAGGACGATGTATTCTTATGCATACCGCCTCTTTACCATACGGGTGCCAAGATGCACTGGTTCGGATCTCTTCTGTCAGGCAGCAAGGCCGTACTTCTTAAAGGTACCAAGCCTGAATTCGTTTTAGATGCAGTAAGCAAGGAGAAGTGTACCATAGTATGGCTCCTAGTACCCTGGGCTCAGGATATACTTGAGGCAATTGACAGCGGCCGCGTTAAGCTTGAAGATTATGAACTGTCCCAGTGGAGGCTCATGCACATCGGAGCTCAGCCGGTTCCCAAGAGCCTTATTAAGAGATGGAAGGAAATATTCCCTAACCACCAGTATGATACGAACTATGGTCTGTCAGAATCAATAGGACCCGGCTGCGTACACCTGGGAGTTGAGAACATACACAAGGTTGGCTGTATGGGAATGGCAGGCTACGGATGGGAAACCGGTATAGTGGATGAAAACGGCAAGCCCGTTAAGCAGGGAGATGTCGGTGAACTCATAGTCAAGGGTCCCGGTGTCATGGAGGAGTACTATAACGATCCCAAGGCAACAGCCGAGGTGCTTAAGGACGGCTGGCTGTATACAGGTGATATGGCCATGGAAGATGAAGATGGATTCATCCTGCTTGTCGACCGTAAGAAGGATGTTATCATCAGCGGTGGTGAGAACCTGTATCCCGTACAGATCGAAGACTTCATCCGCACCAACAAGAATGTACATGATGTAGCAGTGATAGGTATACCCGATAAGAGACTGGGTGAAGTAAGCTGTGCGATCATCGAGCTTAAGGAAGGCGTGACCATGACAGAAGATGAGATGAATGAGTTCTGCCTTAAGCTTCCGAGGTACAAGAGACCGCACAAGATCATATTTGCGGAGATTCCCAGGAATCCTACGGGTAAGATAGAGAAGCCCAAGCTACGTGAGAGATACGGCGGCAAGGGACTTGTAGCTAGCCAGAATGAGAGCTGACACCTCATCAGTCACCTGACGGTGACA
>JBGUQP010000250.1:0-4559 GCA_045131145.1 Lachnospiraceae bacterium
CCCACCACATATCTTGTAACCTGATCCATGTTTTCTTCCTGTCTAAACTTCATACGACCTGACTAGATGCATGTAAACACCTTATCCGTGAAGCATTCATCAATAACGTACTCCTCCATAAGCTGGATAAGGGTGTCCTCATCCTGAAGGGTCTTTGAAACAACCATATCGTTCAGCAGATCGTATCTTGACTCCCTGCCCGCAGAAACAACATCCGATATGGATACCGAGTCGGAGAAGGTCAGGGCTTCATGACCCGAGCTCTCCTCTGTTATATAATATTGAAGGTTTTCTCCAAAAAAGAGTATGAATTCCCTGGAAAAGACACCGCCATACATATTCCGCATTTCTTCGGTATGGTAACTCTCCTCTTCCTCATCACCTTCTATGAGGTAATGAAGCAGGACCCTTACATTAGGATCAGTCCTGTATTCAACGATAGTCTTGTCATTATATACGGAAAGTTCAGGCATAATGCCTGTAAATTCCCTGAAGAACACAAAGAAGATGTTCTTCTGGAGGAATTCCTTGATGAACTCCGTGAGCATATCCTTTATCCGGTCATCATAGACCTTCTCTTCCTCAGCATAATACTTAAGCAGGGCCAGCTTGCAGGCATCGTTCAATTCCTCTCCCCGCCTGTAATTCTTGGTCAGATGATGAAATACTCCGGGATCAAGAACCCTTTCCTTGATAAAATAATCATATGCATTGTATGACAGATAAGCCAGTTCGATCCTGGTGTTTGAACCCTTCTTAACATATTCCTCAAAGAGCTGATTCTTCTCACCTATGGTCGTTCTTGTAGTCAGCATCTGAATGATCAGCTTCTCCATAAGCTTGTCACAATCGAGATCGAACTGCCCTGCTGCCTTCCATAAGTTCCTCAGTTCCTTGGTAAGGCCGTTGAAGTTGTCCACCAGATACTGAAGGGTCATCACATCATACTTACCGTTTATGAAGGCGTGGTAAGCCACCTTGACCAGCATGACATCATACAGCTCTTCCTTGCGGCCTATCATATGGGAGCATATCCTTACGACCGTCTTTACCGGTACCTTCTCGGCTCCGTATATTGTGATGATATCATAGGCCTCATCGTACATTCCTCTGATAACAAAGTAGCCTATAAGTTCGGCGCGGTCCTTCTGGTTCAAAATCTTGGGATCTATGTTAATGAGAAACTCATCAAGGGTAGATATCTCGTTATTATCATAGTAATGCCTCAGAAGCTCCATCCTTACATCCCGCTTGAAGGATTCCCTTATGTCTATCGAATCGACGAGATTACGGCAGAAATCAACATTATCATCATCAATCGTGATAAAATGCCTGCGCCCGCTGCAAAGATACAGGTTAAAACCGGGATTGTCCGACACATAATTCTTGATAAAGGGAACATAGGCCGCTTCATTCATAAGCCTGCTTACATTCCTGTCCGGAAGGATCGAACGGACTCCCCTCTCATTTTCCGCAAAGACCATATAATTGGATGAGTAAATGTCGGGGTATGCATGTCCGTTTTCTACAGGATATACTCTCTCACCCTCAAACTCCTCCTGTACAACACAGATATTCTTAACTCCCTTATCAACAGTGACATCATAGGAAAAAAGCAGCCGCACGAAATCATTCACTATATCCGGTTCTATTGCATCAGCCGTTACCACCTGCTCATAGATAAAGGCAAGGTCACGGTTTATGTGCCCTTTCCTTATCTGCTCCATTGCGAATTCCCTCATGGCCGGTTCATATTCCTCACACAGACGCTGGACCTCGAACCTGTGCCGCAGCATATTCGCATAAAGATAGGCTATATGGATATAGTCCATATGATTCTTAAACCCGAAGTACATTATTACCGACTTGGGCAAAAGCTCTTCACGGTCAAGAGGTATTGAGAGCATATAGTATTCATAGAGCCTGGTAATGCGCAGCTCCATTTCCACTCCTCTGGAATACCACTCAAAGTATTCGGTGTCCGTTTTGCCTTCCCTTATAAGCATGGAACAGATGGCACTCACAACATCCGGGTCCTCATTGATCCGGTATATCCTTATAAGAAGCCTAAGGAGGCCTTCCGAGAACTCCTTTGTTCTGGCACACAGATAGAGAACCTGCTTGCAGAGCTCATTATTCATAAGCCCGTTTCTCGCCGCCCATGTAAGTATCTGTATCTCAAATTCATTAAGCCTGCTCAATGTAACGGGATTATTTACATAGTACTGATAAGCCTCAACATACATTATTGGGCTTCGGCATCCGTTTTTATACTGTTCTTCTATAAGCTCTATCTTCTGGGAATGATTGCTGGAGAGATCCTCATCAAGGTACATGAGGGTCCAGAGTATACGATAATCGTTCCTGTTACGCTTATACATATCCTCAACTTCGGCAGCCACCTCATTTATATATTCTTCGTCTCTTAAATAGAGTGTCGTAAGATAGAGGTAATAACTGTACAGTGTGGGTTCCTTGCGCTGTATCTTTAAGTCATTGGCAACATGATCTATGATCCACTTGGCTTCATTAAAGCGCTGGGACACAAGCAGGAGCTGAGCCTGGAAAAGCCTTGATTCGGGATTCTTCTCATCGAGTACATTAAGCCTCTCTACTATCTTAAGTGAATCACGCACCCAGGTATTAACATTGATATGCTTGGTCCTGAAGGCTATGTAGCATCTCATAAGGCGCATGGTCAGGTTTCTCTTCTCACGCCGTTCGATGCGCAGGCCCTCATTGCTCATCCGTTTGCTTACTATTATGGTTACGGTAAGTGTCTGATGGGGACTTGTAAAAATAAGCCGTCCGAAATTACGTCCCTCGTGAAGTTTATCTTCTTCGACAAAGAAAACAAAACGATGAACATTCCCCAGAAAATCATTGGCCGTAAGCTCATCCTTCTCTATCCGAAGGAACTGGCAGTCCGTAGTCACCTTAAGATGCACGTATCCCCAGGTAGACTTGCGAACCGGAAGTTCACACCTTAACGACTCGGTGACATCGGTAAACTCATGGATATTCTTATCCACGCTGTAGGTCACCGCCTGCTTCTTATTTACGGATATAAGAAAATCATCAACCGACTCCTCATTACCCGGTTGATTGGCAAATCCCCTGTATTTGATAAGCTGGGCCTTCTCGTTTCCTTCAAAAACCTGCAGGAACTCCTTGGAATAAAACAGAGAGACCGCCTCTTCCCAGCTCATCTGCGCCTGATTTGTAAAATGGAAAAGATTCTTAACGCTTCCCATTGAACTCTTGACAATACTCCTTACAATGGAAAACGCAAACGGGATATAATATTCACCCTTATTGGATACTATCTGAACATCGCCCTTTATGATGTCACCCGGCTCAAGTCCGGTGGAATCAAACAGAAATGTAACATCTATGTTCTTGGCTTCGAAGCTGTCTATCCTGCATACAAGACGCATGCTTGACGTATATACATTGCCCGAAGCCGGAAGATCGTCCATGCTCTCGATGGTGAAGGAACCCTCATACATGCCGCCGGCGGGAATCGTTTCCTCAATTCTTTGTACAGAAAAGGAAAGCTTTCCATTATCGTAATCGAAAACCCCGTTAAGCAGCTTATCTACAATCTCATGCAAGTTCTTCACCACACTTTACTTGACTTTAGACAAATCTAAGTATACCATAACTGCGGCTGACTGCAAAGAAAAAACAAGCTCAAAAATCACATAAAAAAGGGAATGAAACAGGATATGATACAGCACTCTGACCATTTTCACGGAAGTGATCTTGAAAAAATAGAAAAAATCTACGGCATCCGCAAGGAGGATATCGTAAGCTTTTCGGCAAATGTCAATCCCCTGGGGCTCTCAGGTAAGCTTAAGGCAAGCCTGTCCGACCATCTTGATGTGATAACAGGCTATCCCGACAGGGAATATACACAGTTAAGAAGGGTCATCGCAGGTTACTGCGGTACCGAATACGAAAACATAATCGTCGGAAACGGCTCTACCGAACTTATCTCCCTTTTTATCCAGATCGAGCACCCTCGGAAGGCACTTATAGTCGGCCCCACCTACTCGGAATACGAACGTGAAGTATCTCTTGGCGGTGGAACGAGCCTCTATTTCCCGCTTAAGGAAAAGGATGATTTTGCCCTGAACTATGACGAACTTATAAGTCAGCTCAACGAAAGCATTGATGTCCTTATAATATGCAATCCCAACAACCCTACATCAACATGCATAAACAGAAAGACCATGCGGTCTGTTCTCGATGTCTGTAAACAGAACGATATTTTCGTCATGGTTGATGAAACCTACATAGAATTCACAAGGAACTATGATGAGGTAAGCTCCATTCCCCTCACCGGATACTACAACAATATCATCATCCTTCGCGGGATCTCGAAGTTCTTCGCGGCTCCCGGTCTGCGTCTGGGATATGGAATAACCGGTAACCGAGACCTTATCAAGTCCATCAACTCAAGGAAGAACCCATGGACGATCAACTCCTTGGCAGAGGTCGCCGGGCGGCTCATGTTTACGGACAGGGAATATATTGATGCCACATCAGCACTCATA
>JBGUQP010000251.1:0-2527 GCA_045131145.1 Lachnospiraceae bacterium
TCCTCGATGCGCTCCATATCGGTCCTTAGCTCCTGAAGGGTCCGGCCGGAAGAAATGAAGGAACCTGCCGGTGCCGTGAAGGAAGCGAGAAAACCCTGGAAGGCCATGATCATACCGGGGGTAAAACGACCGGACATCGTTAGGTATACTCCTATCATGAGGACCAGGGTATTTGTTACTGAAGATACCAGTTCCGGTATATTGCCAAGATACGAATCAAGCTTGATAAAACGGACATTGGCCGTGTTGACTCCCGCCTGGTATCCGGCCCATTTCCTGAAGTAACCCTCCTCGGCGCCGGATGCCTTGATCGTCTCTATCATCTCTATGCCTGCCGTTGCAGTACTTGCAAGCCTGCCCGCATCCCTCATCCTTAAGCGGGATAAGTTGACACGTCTTTTTGAGATGGCATTTGCCGTGATCATGTTTATTATTATCGACGATATTCCGACAAGGGTAAGAACCACGCTGTTCTTAAGCATGACGACCAGATAGAAGACCATCATGAATGCATTGAGGGCAAGGGGTGCGAAGGTATAAACAAGGGAATGCGACACTCCGGCATTGCCTGCCCTCCTGCTTAAGATATCCCCTGCATACCTCTGCGAGAAAAAGTCCATGGGAAGATTAAGCACCTTCCACATATAGGAAGTATTCCCGTAAACAGCCATCCTTCCGTCAATGCGCCTTGAATATATGGCCTGAATAAAGGCGGTAAGTATCTTTATAAAGGCAAATAATGACAAAAGCAGTATAAAGGGCCTATACCACGAAGGGTCCATGCCCGTAAGAAGCCTGTCCATAAAGATCCTTGAGAAAACCGGGTCGATCATACCCGTAAGCGATGCGATAATATTGGTAACTGCAACGAAGGCAACGGCTATACCGCAGCCCTTAAGCCTCTCCCTTGCAAAGTCAACCGTTGACCTTCTCTTCCCGTCCGCGACAAAATCATCGGAGGGCGAAAACATCATACACAGACCGGTAAACTTCCGATCAAATTCCTCAAAAGAAACCGTGTAGGTCCCCCTTGCAGGGTCATTTAAATAAACCTTATCCTTCTTAAATCCGTCAACCACGACGAAATGGTTGAATTCCCAATGGGCTATGCAGGGAAAGGTGCCGTTATCCCTAAGATAATCAGGCTCATACCGATAACCCTTGGCCGTAAGACCGTAGCTCCTTGCGGCAAGCAGGATGCTGCGTCCGTTGGAGCCGTCCCTTGAGACACCACAATCACGCCTCACCTGTTCAAGCGGTACCCATTTCCCGAAATAGGCAAGTACCATAGCCAGGCAGGCCGCTCCGCATTCAAGGGCTTCCATCTGCATAATAAAGGGAACCCTTGCAACGCCGCTCCTAACCGGTTGTCTGTTAATTTTGCCTGTTATCATCCGAGCCGAACAAAAAAGACAGGGGACTTATCTCATCCGTGATAAGATCCACTTCGTAATTCCCGTCTGTAAAACCCCCATCCACATCTATCTCATACACCCATTCACCGGGCTGCATATTCCCAAGGTACAGGGCGTAGCTGTCGGTTGTATCCCATACCGTCACGGGCTTGTCAGATCTTAAGGAAACACTGTACTCCCTGCCGTCAACTTCGGCCTTCATGTTATCCGAAAACCTGCTGCCGTATTCCTTCTTGACAAGACATACCATTCTGCCGTTACTTGCTATACCGACTCCGGGCACCTTGGAATCAAGATGTCCAAAGACTCCGAAAATGCAGGCTCCCAAAAGTATCACTACTATGGCCGCAAGTATGAACCATACGCCCGGATCGGCGAGCTTCACATAATCGTTAAGACGGTCGGGTGATGAGAGCCTCTCGATTGACTTTTCACGAAATACAGTTTCATCTGCCATCCATGTCACCTGTCTATGCTGCTTAATTCTTCATTGATCTCCCTGATCGTCTTCTTCCAGTGCAAGGATTCGCCTATCCATATGCATGCGTAAACAACCGTCATTACGATAAAGGTTATGAAAAAAGGCAGAAACTCCGTGAACCATGAAAGAGCAATGCTTGCAATCAAAAAACTGACCATGCACGCTAAATAGTGAAGAACCGTAGCCTTAAGAAGGGGCCAGCTCTCAATATCATAAACGAGGGAGCCGCCCATACCGATAAAACCTATAATCCCGGATACAACCAGATGCAGGATAAGGGCTGCATAATCGGCTTCGCTAATGCCTCTGCCATTCATTATCCAGGTACCCACACCTACTATCATTCCTATCACCAATCCGAGAAGAGACTTTATGGCAAATTTGCTGCCTAACCCCATATGATCATCTCCTTTAAAAGAAAAACATACTCACCTGATACTATTATATAATACCTGACACTTCTTCACAGGGTTTTTGTCTAATTGGTCGTTTTTCATGTCTATCTGGTAATTTTTCAGATATTTATGACCGATTAGACACAAAAAACGACCGAATAGACAAAAAATATGATTTTGATTTTGATATTAAGTATAATAAAATGATTTATTGTACAGTCTGAAAGGCGGGTCCA
>JBGUQP010000252.1:0-2715 GCA_045131145.1 Lachnospiraceae bacterium
CTCATCATGTTCGATAAATAAACCGATGGGTGTCGGGTCGATAACTTTCTGGGAAACCTTAAGTATAAACTCAGACCCTTCACCGTATGTGCTTGTGCAGGACAGTTCACCTCCCATAAGCTCGGCAAACCTTCTGGATATGTCGAGGCCCAGACCGGTTCCCTGGATCCCGGAGTTCTTCTCCTCATCCAGACGCTCGTATGCCGTAAAGAGCTTCTCCATATCCTCTTCCTTTATACCCATTCCGGTATCCTTGACGCTGAATGCAAGGTCTATACGGTCATCCTCACGCGAATCCACGGAAACATCAAGAACAAATCCTCCTATGCTTGTATACTTGACCGCATTGGTCAACAGGTTCAGGATTATCTGTTTTATCTTCCCGGAGTCGCCATATAAGCGCTTTGGAAGTATCTCATCAACACATACATCGAAGGTTAAGTCCTTCTCGGCGCTCCTTACACGGATCATGCTGACTGTCGATCTTATAAGGTCCACCGTATCATATTCGATGTTTACTACATTCATCTTGCCGGACTCGATCTTACTCATATCCAGAAGATCATTGATCAGTCCGAGAAGAGATTCCGTTGCGTTTCTTATATCCAGGCCGTAATTGATCATGGACATGAAATAACCCTGGGGAACACCGGTCGCATCCTCCCTTAAGATCATCTCATCCATACCCATGATGGTGTTTATTGGGGTACGTATCTCATGGGACATGTTTGCTAAGAAGCGTGATTTTGCGCTGTTGGCACGCTCTGCCTCATCCTTAGCCTGGCGGATCTGTTCGTACTGCTGCCTGATGACTGTCCCTGACATTACCCGCCATACGATAAGGCCGGCAGCACCCGCAACCAGTACAGCCATGAGTATTCTGAACATAAGAAGTTCCGACAGCCTGGGTTTCTTCTCGATCGGTATGATCATGTCATTAAGCACTTCCCCTGTCGAATCGGACAGCAGACGGACATGGAGCTTGTAATTCCCGTATCTGAGGTTCGTATACTCAAGGGGTGTAAGCTTGCTTTTCTCGGCTGTAATTCCGTCATCACCCGCGCCTTCCAGAAATACGTTTACTATGGGGTTGGTCATTGTGTAATCAAGCACGGCCGGTGTTATCTGGATACGGCCGCTGTCTGAGGGAATGGTATAGGATCCGTCAAGGTTGGGAAGGATCTCTTTATTGTTGCAGGTTACGGAACGGATACCTGTCTTGATCTCCGTTCCCCCGTCGAAGTAACTGTCGATATTGACCGTGCTTACCCCGGTCCTTCCCGAGATATAGAGGTTCCCGTCCTTATCCCTGGTCGAATAAGAATTGGAGGTCGGTGTGCAGGTCATTCCGTTGGCTGTTGTATAGAGCCTGTAATCCTTTACCTTATCCGCAAGCATGGCATCCTTGTGCACACTGTATAGTCCGTATGATGATAATACCCATATGCCGCCGTTATCATCAAAATACATATCATAGTTGTTGTTATACGGGAATGATGAAACGTTCGTGATCTTCCCGTTCCTCATATATTCGATGGAATTGGACGTGATGATCCAGAAAACACCCGAATCCGGATCCTCTGTTACCCTCATGATCACATCGCTTGTAAGCCCGTCATCACGGCCTAATACCTTAACCTTGCCATCTTCGATAATGTATATACCGTCACCGTCGGTACCCGCATAGATCTCGCCGTCATTCCCCTGGGCAACCGTGAGGAATATGGTGTTCTTTATCCCATCCTCTTCTCTCAGGGTCCGTACGATCCTCTTATCCCTCATCACGGCAAGTCCGCCGTTTGTTCCTACGAGGATCTCGCCGTCCTTGCCCTCAACGGTGCAGCGCACTTCATTGGAGGGAAGACCCTTTTCGGTTGTGTAATCTATGATGTTACCGTCTGGCTCAAGGCAGATGAGTCCCTTATCATGTGTAAAGGTGGATATCCAGAGGTTGGTCTTAGAATCCTTATAGATGCACCTTATCCTTGCCTCTCCTATATGAGCCGTAAGATCATCTTCAACCGCCTTGCCTTCTTCTATTATCTTCAGTCCTTTATCGGTCCCGATATATAGCTTCCCCTTATAGAGACATGTTGCATTTACCACCATGTCTTCAAGGCCTGCCCTGCCGGTAACATCACTGAAGTTATTCGTAACGATCTTCATTACGCCCTGCGTGGAAGAGGCTACCCATAAGTTGCCCTGATAGTCTGAGGTATGCATCTCGATCGCCGAATTCATGGGAAGATCATCTATAGGCACATACTTATCACGCGTGTCAAGGTATCCCAGCTGCGTTGTTGAAGATATCCACAGCCTTCCGCAGTCGTAGCTTAACCAGTGTATATCTTCACACGGCTTGACGGATATCTTCTTAAGCTGGCTTGCCGGCATGCCGAAGGACCCGTAATACAGGACATCCGACTCCGTTCCGTAATAAAGCTTGCCGGGTATCTCGGGGTCCGGAAGAATGGCAGTGATCTTTTCAACCCCCAGGTCCTCGCTCTTGTAAAACTGCAGTACCTTATCCCTGTCAACCGCAAAAACGTAACCATTCCTGGTCTGGCCGTATACCCTGCCGTCCGCATCGGAAACAAGCCTTAATATCCTCTCGTTGTTTATACGCTCATCATCGATAATATGAAGCCTCATCTGGGCATCCACGTAGCTGATGCCTGCTGTTGAACCGATATATACGTTGCCTATACGGTCCTC
>JBGUQP010000253.1:0-5738 GCA_045131145.1 Lachnospiraceae bacterium
CCCCGTGGGAGCACTTAAAAAAAATGAAAGCAAAGCGGTGGAATGGGGCAAAAGCATATGCGTTCAATGCGATGCCTGCATAAAAAAATGTAAGAATGATGCATCACCGAAAGTGCAGTGGATGAGCGTTGACGAGCTGATGACCGAGATAAGCCGTGCATTACCATATATAACGGGAGTTACAACTTCCGGCGGGGAATGTACCCTGCATGCCGGATTTCTGACGGACCTCTTCACGGAAGTAGGGAAAACCGGAAAGTCATGCCTTATAGATTCAAACGGGTCGTATGATTTTGAAGGGGATCAGGGCCTGCTTGCGGTATGCGACGGCGTGATGCTTGATGTCAAGGCAGTGGAGCCTGAATGGAACGACAGGCTGATCTCATATCCTGTTGATATGGTCCTAAAGAACCTGGAGTATCTGCTTGATGTGGGTAAGCTCTTTGAAGTGCGCACGGTCATTTTCCCGGACAGGGATAAGGAAAATGCGGAAACGGTGCGATATGTGGCACAGCATATCGGTGATAAGTGCCCCTATAAGATAATCCGTTACCGGCCCTTCGGTGTGCGGGACCAATACCGTAAGATCCTTGGCGGGGAGGAAACCGACATAGCTTATGCTCAGAGGTATGTTGACCTTGCAAGATCCGAGGGAGCACTGAAAGCGTATGTAATTTGAAACAGGGGGACGGTTCCCCTGTTTCACTTTTAACTCTTCTTAGGAAGATAAGTTGATATAAGCTGGGCGATCCTTGGTACGGTCATTGTCTGAAGATAAACATGGCCGGGTCCTGTAAGAACGGTGTCAACCAGGCCTTCTCCGCCAAGAAGCTTATTCTTAAGTCCCTTAACTGCTTCAACTGTCATGGTAACAGAACTGTCCATTGCTGCCAGCAGACCTCGCTTACCAGTTTTTCGCCGGGCTCAAGTGAAATAAACACTGCCGGCAGGCTGTCGCCTTCAATTGTGTAACGCATAATAACCCTCCTTTATAATATAATATATTTTTTGTATCTTATTTCTCTTCAACCTAGTCATCTCACTCTCTTTATTCGTGCTTGTGATAATCCGGTCAATTTCAGTCCATGATAAAGTGTGTCCACACACGCTCCTCTTCTTCGGGAAGTCCGTATTCCTGCTTACCAAGCTCGATACTCTTCATAAGGAAAGTCATGTTGCGGGCAAGCACACGGATCGTTCGAAGTCCTTCAAGATCCTTCTCGGCTTCACCCTTTTCACGTCCGTGAACACTGTTCCAATACTGGCTTGATGCTACAGGCATACCGCTAATTGTGAAATACTTGTTAAGTTCATCGAAGGTTGCCGAACATCCTCCGCGTCTTGCAATAACTATGCTTGCTCCGACTTTCATCGTTTTGTCAAAGCCTGTGCTGTAAAAGAGCCTGTCTAGGCAGGCTATAAGAGTTGCGTTGGCCGATGCATAGTATACCGGTGATGCAACTATAAGGCCGTCGGCTTCTTCAAACTTGGGGGCGAGCTCGTTAACCACGTCATCAAAGACACACTTACCTGTACTGCTGCAGCTGTTGCAGGCAATACATCCGCGTATGTCCATGTTCCCGACACGAACAACTTCGGTTTCCACGCCCTCCTGATCAAATATGCTTACCAGCTCATCAATAGCAATGCTTGTATTTCCGTCTATCCTCGGACTGCCGTTTAATATAAGTACCTTCATGCGCAACCTCCTTGAGCCTGACTTTGATATTTCCTTTTCATCATACCACAGGATTCTAAAATCATGCAATTTCCGATCAGTGAGGTCATCAGGGAAGTCATCAGTTATGAAGACACCAGAACCGTCCCCATGTCCTCACGAAATCGTGCCAAAAGAACCGTCCCCGTGGCACCCGTGGCACACATTTCCTCCTTATCCGCTTACTCTTAATACCATGTCAACCTCATGTTTCTCGAGATACCTGGCGGCCTTCTCTTCATCGCGCACGAACACGCCCTTATACCTGCTGCCAAGTATCTCCTTCACGGCATTTAACTTATCGGCCGAGGGGCTCACCACCAGGACCACCGGTCGTGCATCCGCAGAAGGCCCTCCAGCAGCCTCTTCAGCGGGATGTGCATCATTTCCATAAGCCTCCGCAGCAGAATGTCCATCCGGCCCCTCGCCGGATATCTTATCTTCATCCAGATACTTAAGCAGTATGGCTTCCAGGGCCGCATACATAACAGGCTTAGAGAGGTAATCCGTGAAGCCTTCCTTAAGGTATGAATCCCTGGCTCCCACGATGGCATCCGCCGTAAGCGCAATGACAGGCGTCCCCTGCGCAAGCTTCTCTTCATTTATCATGGCAAGGGTCTGCACACCGGACATACCGGGCATCATCTGATCAAGGAAGACAAGATCGAACCGGCCTTCCTTTAATTTTTCGATACACTCCTGCCCTGACTGAGCAGTCGTTACCTCTATCTTCGTATCCTCAAGAAGGCCTTCTATAACCTCAAGATTCATGTCGTTATCATCAACTACAAGAACCGAAGCGGAAGGGGCTAATAGGGCCGGCCTGTACTCTGTCGTCTGCTCCTGTACGATTGCAATATTCCTTGCAAAATCACCTATCGGCGTCTTATCTATAGCCGGAAGCCTCATCGTAGCCGTGAAGGTCGTCCCTTCCCCGTATTTGGAACTGACGCCGATGGTACCGTCCATCATCTTCACAAGCCGCATGGTAATGTTAAGCCCAAGGCCCGTTCCTTCTATGTTCCTGTTCTTATCCTCCTCAAGACGCTGGAATGTTCCAAACAGCTTGGTCAAGTCCTCAGTCTTAATGCCTATTCCCGTATCGGATACGACAAGGGTAAGGAGCTGCGTGGCATCTTCGTAAGATACGTCAACCGACACGCTTCCCTCATGCGTGTACTTGACCGCATTGTTTATAAGGTTTAACATGACCTGCCTAATCCTTATCTCATCACCTAGAAGCCTCGAAGGGATGTCTTCGGATACCGTGAGCTTATATTCAAGTCCCTTATCCTTCGCCTTTTTCATGGTCATGTTCACAACATCGTTCATGACCGATGCAACACCGAATTCCACGGGTATGAGCTCCATCTTACCCGACTCGATCTTACTCAGGTCCAGGATATCGTTGATTATCGATAAAAGTGTCCTGCCGGCGCTCTGTATATCAAGGGCGTACTTCCTTATCGGTTCCCCGGGCGAAGAGCGAAGGATCATCTCATCCATTCCGATTATCGCGTTCATGGGTGTCCTTATCTCATGGGACATGTTGGCAAGAAAGTCACTCTTGGCCTTATTGGATGCATTGGCGGCATCCTTCTCAAGCTCAAGGACCTTCCTCTCATATGAGGTCTTCTGCTCCTCAAGCTTCATCTCCTCCATACGCCTTGTGTATTCCTGCTCGTTCTTATGGCCTATGTAGTAGACGACAGCGATCATTATAAATATCAGGGTACATATGATTATGGTTACGGCAAGCTGGCTCCTTACCTCCCCATATAGTTCACGGTCACTGAGAACCATAACTACATACCAGTTGTTCATGATGCCGTTTACATACACGGTACTCGAAACCCCGTCGCAGATATAGGGGAAGCTGCCTGTCCCGGTCTCCTTAATAACATTCAGACAATCTTCCCAGCCCGGAGCATCGGTTAAATAAGTTCCACTTTTACTCTTATCGGAATGGGCTATAACAAACCCCGAGTCATCAACAACAAACCCGTAACCCTTACCGTTAAGAGTAAGTTCCTCCGTTATCGACTGTATACCCTTCAACTGTACATCAAGGGAAATGACATTCAGGCGGTCGGGCAGGGTCCTGCACACGGATATGATCACGTTTCCCGTCTGGGCATCTATATAGGGCGGCACGAAAACAACTTCACCGTCACCCTCCCTGGCAACTATATACCAGTCACGGCTCTTTGGATCATAGTCCTCGGGCGGTTCCCAGTTAAGCCCGTCCATATATCTGCTCATTATATAGCCGTACAGACCGGAATAATTCTCATCGAACTGCTCGGATACATTGTTGGTCTCCTCAACCAGGAACTCATGGATACGGGCCGGAGTGGAACCGCTTATGAGCATGTGGTAAACAGAGTCAGCCGTAACATGGAGGACGTTCTCCGCCGTGTTTAAGTGATTCTCAATCATTGCGGAAATGTTTAACATCCTGTCCTCAATGACCGTATTCGAGTTGGATATGGCAACCGAATGCATAAGCCTCGAGGTATATGCCACCATAACGGCGATAAATACAAACACAAGGGCCAGCGGTATGATCATGCTGTGCTTCCTGCGTCTGTACTTTCCGGATCCCGTTCCCTTGTTTTTATTATCGATCGATGAATAATTATCCATATCATTCTCCCGGCTTATGTATCCAAGAATTCATCATTTGATGGTAAAGTACTTCTGCGGCACCTCCACCTTCGTGGAACCCATGTAATGGCCCGGATCCCCGAAGATATAGGTATCCTGATAAATAAGGATCGTGGTCCCCGATTTCTCACCCGTAGCTGCATCTATATAAGCAGACCCGTTCCAGTCGGTTCCCCTGGAGTATTCGGCATACGCTTCTGTAAGGGCACCTATATCGTCAAGCTCGCTCTTTCCCAATATGACATTCCTTACATGTTCGGCAAGCCCTGCCGACATCGTGTATCCGTAGGAAGATGCCCAGGTTCCGAACCTCCCTGCTCCTCCCTTTTTGACCACGGCATCCTCAACCTTTTTAAGGACCTTTTCAAAATCACCCGTCTCAGCCGTCAGGTCAAGATCGAGCGCTCCCGGGTACCCCATGAGAGGTGACGGAAGATCCGCTTCTATAAAGTAGCCTCCATGCTCCAAAAGCTGCCTTATAAGCGGCTCGGTATGTGCATCATTCGTACAGAAATATGCAGAATTCTCACCGTACTTTTCAACCCACCCGGGAACCTGTTCCGTTATATAAGCCTGAGCTCCCACGACACCTGCATCGGTTGTCGGATCCGGAGCTTCCTCCATGACAAATTCCATGCCGAATTCCTCACAGGCAGCCTCCATGATGGCAACTCTTCTGGCCACTGTTTCATAGGACATGTGCCTGGGGAAGGATATGTGGACAAAGGTATCGCAGCCAAGCTCATGGGCTGTTTTAATGATAAGGTATCCCCTTCCGACAAAGTCACAGTTGACAACAAGGTCCGCAGTCTTTTCTATATCTGCGAAATCCTCATAGGCTTCACCTGCAATGCAGAGGATGTCCGGTCTCTTCTCCTTGATCCTGCGGAAGGCTTCCGTGGTTCCGTCAACGGCCTGGTTGACTATGATGGCCTTCATCCTGGGATCATCTGCAAGATCGACCATGGTCGCGATCGTTGTCTCCTCTTCATCGATAAAGTTGTCCGGGTAAATTGCAAGAGTGACCATGTCATCACCGTACTTATCCCGGAAGGCCTGAGCTCCCCTGCGGTCATCCTCCGACTGGGCATAGGATCCCGTTACTATCCCTATACGGAAATCAGCTTCACCAGCAGCATCACCTGTATTCTCTGACCCTGACTTATCTTCCGTTTTCTTACCCGTCTCATCCGTTCCCTTATCTGCCTTTTTTTCCACAGAGGGCTTGCTTCCCGAGAAAGCAGGTGCGCTGCCGCTTCCCGCACATGCCGTCATCGCAAGTGTTATGAGCCCTGCCAAACCAACCGCTAACAATCTTTTCCTCATAAATGTCCTCCTGAATAATATGTAATGC
>JBGUQP010000254.1:0-2689 GCA_045131145.1 Lachnospiraceae bacterium
CCTGCTTTTTGGGCGTTATCTCGATCTTATCGGAGTCAATAACGACCTTTTCTATTTCTCCCTTTTCAACTTTCTCAATAAATTCATCATAACTTATTTTCTTGTTGGTACCGGCTCCGAGTGAGGTGCGCATGTAAGATACCATGAGCATGGTTATAAGTGTAGCTATTACCAGAACAAGTAGGGTCTGATGATTCTTTGGAGGTCTGTTGCCTCCGTTGTTTCCCTGATTGTTATCGTTTTCTCCCATTTATATATCTCCGTATTTCTATAGACAGAACAACTTTAGTTTACATATGAAATGATTATAATAACTTAAAAGCGATAAATCAACGTGGTTTTTTGAAGATTCTGTGTTCTTTGCGTATTTATCAAAAGTTACTATGGTATTTCGGTCCGGCTTCATATATAATTATTGTGTTTTAGGGGTATTTTTGAGGGGCACACAATGGTTTTTAATTCGTATGTATTTGTTCTTGTCTTCGTTCCCCTGGTCGTGACGGTTTATCACTTCATAAACTCAAGGGGAGCATATACCGCGGCCAAGGCATTCCTGCTTATGGCTTCGCTTTTTTTCTATGCCTTCGACAATCCTTTTTCGCTCATTATCCTTTTAGCAAGTATTCTTGTAAATTACTTTATTGCAGACTTTCTTCTGAAAAAGGAAGCACAGGAGGGAATACGCCGTCTCTTTCTTGCACTGGGGATCATCTTAAACATATGTGCTCTTCTGTGGTTTAAGTATCTTGGTTTCTTTTCCGATATGATCAATTCCCTGTTTAATGCAGGTCTTAAAGTAAAAAGTGTCCTGCTGCCGCTTGGAATAAGCTATTTTACTTTCTCACAGATATCTTATCTTGTTGATAAATACAGGGAACCCGAAAGCAGGTATTCACTGCTGGATTATTCACTCTACGTATCTTTTTTTCCAAAGATAACCGTCGGTCCCATCGCACTTGCAGGTGATCTGATACCGCAGTTTAACGACCCCTCACGCAAGAAGGTTAACCCCAATAATATTGCAGGGGGACTTGTTATCTTTGCTTCAGGTCTTGCCAAGAAGGTTCTGCTTGCGGATAATCTTGCCCCATATGTGACCTGGGGTTATTCAAATATAGGTGTACTTGGTCCAATAAACGCGCTTATCGTCATGCTCGCCTTTACGATGCAGATTTATTTTGATTTTTCCGGATACTGCGATATGGCAAAGGGAATATGTCTTATGATCGGCATTGATCTTCCGGATAACTTTATGTCTCCCTATACCGCAGTATCGGTTTCCGACTTCTGGAAAAAATGGCATATAACCCTTACCGGTTTTTTTACCAAATATGTGTATATACCTCTTGGCGGCAACCGTAAAGGCAAGGTCCGGACCTATATAAACATGTTTGTTATTTTCTTTTTAAGCGGCCTGTGGCACGGAGCTTCCTATAATTATATCATCTGGGGCCTCATTCACGGCATCGGGATAACCTTAAGCAAGATCCTTAAGGATAAGACAGCCCGTCTTCCGAAGATCTTACGACAGGCCGGGACCTTTATTTTTGTCAATATAACCTGGGTTTTCTTCAGGGCTCCCACCTTAAGCGAGGCTGTCGAATTCTTCAGGCAGTTCATAAATTTTAAAAACATTCCCGTAAATATCGAACTGGTTGCCAAGGCAACACCGGATGAGATGCAGCTGATCCAGTGGCTTATCTTAAATTCCGGAAACAAGGCACCCTATATAAGCGGATGCATTATAATAATCGCTTTTCTGCTTATATGTACCTTTATATCAATGTACTGCAAGAATTCGGTAAAGAGGCTTGAAACGCTTACGCTTTCCGGACTCACTGTCGCTACCACGGTGATCCTGCTTGTGATGTCTGTACTGTCATTGTCCGGAGTTACCGAGTTTATATACGAAAACTTTTAAACATGGAATAAGTCTTATGAAGAATACCGGTATGACCTCTGTAAAATTCATAAAGCTCACGCTTTCATGCACTTTGCTTACCCTTATCATCATTGCGGCTCTTGTCATTATCATCGATCCCTTCACCAGGTATCATAAACCCTGGTTCGGGCTTGCCAATGTCGAGACCGACGAACGCACAAGTGCGATCGGGCTTGCCCGTAATCTTGACTATGATACCGCCCTTATCGGTTCTTCCATGAGTGAGAACTTTAATTACAAGTGGTTCGAAGACGGAGTCTTCGGCAGCAAATGCGTAAAGATATCCCTTCAGGGGGCCCATTACGGTGATTACAGGCTTGTACTGGATGAAGTCCTTAAGCATAAAGGGACGAAAAATGTAGTATTCTGCCTTGATACCTATCTCTTTTTCGATGCGGCATCTGCCTACCCTCAGACTATCGAGGATTACTACGTTTCGGATATCGGTATGAGTGATATCCACTATCTCTTTAATAAATCCGTCGTTTTCGATTATCTGCCCAAGTTCCTTATCAACAATGTACGTGAGGGATTTAATGCAGAGAATGCATATAACTGGAGCGATGATTATGAATACTCCAAATATGCGGCCAGGCTTGCCTATATGTCAAACCGGATCCTTATTAGAAATGAAGAGAAAGCTTACGATGTTTTCTTTGAAAATGCCGATGAATTTACCGATCCTTTTATAGAACAGATAAAGGCCCATCCCGATGTGACCTTCTACCTGTATGCTCCGCCCTACAG
>JBGUQP010000255.1:0-4705 GCA_045131145.1 Lachnospiraceae bacterium
ACTCGATCTTTTACGGCCTGAATCAGAAGACCGGCAGCATGGTCCTTTACGATAGGACAACGGGGGATAACGCAAATGCGATGGTATTTGGGCATTCCGGAAGCGGTAAATCCTTCTTTACAAAGATGGAGATGCTGCAGGTTTTACTGACAAGGCAGGATGCCCAAGTCTTTGTCATTGATCCCCAGGGCGAATACGCACCTCTTGCAAAGGAATTAAACGGGGCAGAGATAAATATAAAGCTTGGAAGCAAGCATTACCTTAATCCGCTGGACCTTGATATTTCATCAGACGGTGAAGATGAAGTGGATCCGGTTACCATGAAATCCGATTATGTCAAAAGCCTTGTACAGATAATGGGCAACAGGCAGCTGACCGCTCCTGAGTGGGGAATCCTGGATAAATGCGTAAGGCAGATTTACAAGCCTTATATAGATGAGCTTATAAGAACGGGAAAGACCTGTGATAAGGCAAAATGTCCGCAGCTTACGGATCTATATACCGCCCTTAACTTACAGAGAAAGGATTTCCCGGAAGCCGGTTCTGTTGCGGATATGATAAAGCAGTATACGGTTGGATCCTTTGATACCTTTGCCCACAGGACAAATATAAAAGATGAATCAAGGTTCATCGTATACAACATCAAAAACCTTGGAACGAACATGAAGGAACTCGGGCTTTTCATATGTCTTAACCAGGCATTTAACCAGATGATATATAACAGCAGCCGCGGGATACACACATTCCTTTATCTTGACGAGTTCCACCTCCTGCTCGAAAGTCCGGATACTACGGTGTTTGTAAAGCGTGTATGGAAGATGGCAAGGAAATGGCTTGGTGTAACGATGTGCATGCAGCAGAATACTGAAGACCTTTTAAGAAATGCTGATACCAGAAATATAGTCAATAACACAAGCTTTGTTGTAATGCTGTCTGTTCCTGAAATGGACAGGCAGAATTTACAGGAGTTATTCCCGTTATCGGATGACCAGCTTGAATACATAACCAATAAGGAAAAGGGACACGGCCTTATATTCAACGGTTCAGTCGTAGTCCCGTTTGGATTCAAATTTCCAAAGAACACACAGATCTATAAAATGCTCTCCACATCACATGATGTGGAAGGAGCTATGTATGCTTAGCCGCCAAATCTCGCCATGATTGGGCAATACATTAGGAGGATACGATGTCTTTTCAATTAGGTGCAACACTCTTCTTTCTACTGATGATACTTATCGGAAGCCTTGGCAGGCGCTATCTGAAGAACAAGAATAAGCATGAATAATTTTGATTTTGGTTTCAGGGGTGATCTTAACCCGCACCGTACCACATCAAAGCAGACAGGTCAAAGATACGTAAAAGGTATTGATATTTCCCGTCTTAATGATGACCAGCTTAAAGAAGCTGTAAAGAGAGGGTATCTTAAGGATAAGATGCTCTCAAAACAGGATATAAGCCGCCTTAGGAATATCCTTAACGAAAGGCAGAATGAGGTCATGACAAAGATGACCTCTTCTTCTGCGTATTATGAAAGCATAAGGGAAACGGAGGTTTCAAAAGAAAGCAGTCTTGCTGCCCAGAATGCCCAGAGATGGTTTTCAAGACATCATCAGACTGAGAATACCTATACCGGCGAAAGTTCTGCCTATGACAGGTATTCAGGGCTCTATCACAGGGAGGAGGCTTTATCTGAAAGCAATGTTTCTGAAAGCTCTGTTTCTGAAACACATACGTCAAATCTTAGTGAACAGCAGATAAGGTATTTTAATGAACATAAAGAAATCTTAGAAGTCAAGGAGATAGCAAAAGATAAGCCGGTCCCGGGACAGATCTCTGAAAAAGCCTCTGTCATAACAAAGGATAATATCCTCTCTGATAAGGTAAAGGTTGTTTCTGTTACAGGCAGCACTGTGGCAAAAGAAAAAGGATCACAATTCATAAAAGGCAAAAACATCAATAAGAAAGCCGTATATAAGAGCCTTGCAAAGAAGCGGACCGTTAAGAAGATGCAGGTAAAGTTCTTTAAGAACAGACAGTCTAAAGGACTTGCAAAGCTTTTAAAAGGCGGCGGTATCTTAACCAAAAAGGCTGCCCTGCCTGTTATGCTTGCAGGAAGCAGCGCAGCTGCCATGTGCGGGATCCTTTTTCCCTTAACGACTATACCTTTGCTTAATCCCAATTCAGCGATAACCAACAGCAATCTTCCGATAGAGTATACCCCGCTTAAGCAGGGGATAGATTATACGGAAGATTACTTACAGGCCTATGAGGAAAACATATTTAATTTCAACGAAGGTTCAGAGCGCTCATCCATAGGGATCCCGTGCCCGTGGATACTTGATGATGTTATGACATCAAAAGAAGAAGAGCAGATGGTTCATAAAAGCCCCACGGCATATTACGGGGAGGCTGAATTCGTAAATTACGACGGGATAATCGGATATGACTTAAGAACGTACTGGGGGCCAAAGTCATTTCTTTATAAGACCGCAGTTACCTGCACCTGCGATAAATGCAAGGCAGAAAACGAGCACGGAAAAACGTATAAGGTGATCCTTAAGGGAACAGCGGGACTAAGGGGCAATGCATCAAGCGACGGTACTCTTTACGGTGAAGGCGGAGAGGGCTGGTCAGGTGATGTATATGAAGGATATATATCCGAAGGTTCTGAGACCTACGATAACAGGACGGAGGAAGACTGCGAATACCGCCTTACCCATAAATATCAGGGTTCCATGTACAGTGAGTACAGAACAAGGGATGAATACGAACCGATAGAAAAGATAAAGACTTCAAGGAGCTACATACAGGGAACCCCGAAGGAAGACCGAACGGAAGGTATAGGAAATGCCGCAAACAGTGTGGTCGATAATACGAAGATGGCAAGGGATACGTATTATCCAACTCAGCTTATCGACTATACGAAAACACAAATGTACCATGCCTTTGCCGTAATGGCCATAGGCATATCCCATAATGCGGATGAGTGCCGAAAGTTCTTTAAAAAATACATGAAAAAGACCTATGACCTTGAGTGTAACTATGCTGTTTTGACACTAAAGACATATCCCCAGTCTGATGAGACCAATCTTGTTACGGAACGGGAATATGACAACGGACATGGCGAAAGGTTTTCTCCAATCCTGAGGGGCGAAAAGGATATCGTTACGTTTAACATTGAGCTTCCGTGTGGAACGATTAAGGAAGAGGCAAAGATAGATCACAGTTATAAAGCAAGGGGATTTTTAAACATAGAATATAAGTATTGCAGCATCCAGGATCTCGTTAGGCTTGAAGAAGAGGTCATAGACTGGGTTGAAAAAACAACAAATGAATGGCTGCACAGAGAGGATATACATGAAACAAGAGAGGAAATGGCAGAATACGGACAGGAAGTATTAAAAGATACGGATGTATATTCCATAACCGATGAAGGCAGCAAAAGATATAAGTGCTGGAACAAAAAGAATAATGAGGGCGTATGGATAGGATGGTTCACGAAAGAAAAGCATGGTATAAGGTCTGCCTATCTTGACCATTCCATGAACCATTATGAATTAACGGATGAGGACTGGGCCTATGGTTATCCCGATCTTATCTGGCCTGAAGGCGTGACCGACAATTTCGAATACACAAGGGCAGTGCAGTATAGAAAGAAGAAACTTCCGGAGCTTATCAGTTCATTAACTGAAATAGACGCAGATATTCTCATGGCGCTAAGCGGTGGAGAGGCAACTCTTCCGCCTGAGTTTATATATCCTGAAGTGGATGGATCAAAGATTCTAAACATGTTTGCATACCTTAACCAGGGTCAGTTTGCCAATATCATAAGGGGAGCTTCCGGTGAATCGGTAAAAAAGTCAGGATGTCTTGACTGCAGCATAGCCATGATAGCCATGTTCTATACAAGACAGAACATCCCGATCCAGAATGTGAGCAGGTTTGCAAATGCCAAGGGAAGGCTCGATGCAGCATCTGCGCTTGCTCAGTACGGACTCAGGCAGGGTGGGAACATCTATGGGAATTTTGCAAACGGAGTGATAAACGAGATAAACTCAGGCCGCCCGACTATAGTTCATATAAGAGGTTACTGGCAGAGCTCTGACGGAACAGTGCTTCATTCCCATAAGAGCGGGCATTTCTTAGTAGCTACGGGATACGATAATACAGGGATCTATGTATATGACCCCGGAAAACGGGCGAACCATCATATATCATACAGCGACTGGGCAACAGCCGGAGATCTTTACTACCGTCCGGTATACTCAAAATAGGAGGCTTCAATGAATAAAATAAGCTTAAAAACCAATACGATTCTTATCTTTGTGGTATGCATGATAAGTATTTCGGGATGCAGCGATGTATCCGCAGAAAGCATGGATATCCCATATGATACTGTCAAGGTGACAGACGAAGGAAACATAAGCTTAAAAACAGTTAAAGAAGGCAGTGATTACAAAGAACCTGACAGAAATGAAGCAAAAGAACCGGCAGTATCTGCATTTACTAAAGAGCTTAAAGAAGATGGCGAGCCTGCCATATATGATGAAGCCCACGGTTTTTATGTGGATATGCCTGATGAAGAACCTGAAGGGTTAGATGAGTATGAGATAGATGAAGATCCGCCTCTTTACAGGGTCGATGTTAGAAAAATAAACGTAATGTCAGATGTGTACAACGACCTTAATAACTGTAACCTCTTAAG
>JBGUQP010000256.1:0-2537 GCA_045131145.1 Lachnospiraceae bacterium
TCTTGGCTTCCCCTTGAGGGGAAGCTGTCAGCAAAGCTGACTGATGAGGTGTTCTTATTCTATTAGTGCGCATGGAATATGCTCCGGGCAACCGTTCCTGTCTTAAACAACGTGAACGCCAACAGGACCGTATAGCCCATGACTCCCCACAGGGAACCGACTAAATCCGCTGTAAATGTTATCCTCTGTATCAGTACCGCATATATACCGATACACACCATGATAAGGAATCCCTGTAATCCCACCGCAACAAGGGACCGTAGGTAATTCTGGCCGATCATGCTCTGTTCCCTGTTGCCAAAGGTAGCAAACGGGATAGGCGCAAGGCTTACCATCATGTATATCTCTATCATCCTCGCGTAAACGATAACGAAAATGATGACTGACAGCACGTAGATCAGGAACTTCACAACAAATGTCTGTAGGAAGATCCCGAATAGCGGCCCTACATCCATAGCCATAAGCGTTGCCTCTATACCTGCAAGAGCACCGGCATTGATCGCAGTGCTGCCGGCTATGATTCCGCCTGACTGCCGTACAACATGCCCGGCTACATCAAAGACTGCCATGGTTATGTCGGTAGTGTGGGTTATGAGCTCTACTGCCACAAAGGTCTTGAATATCCACTTCCAGAAGATGAAAGTTTCGAAGTTAGCCAGATTGTTATGACCGATTACCAGCTGGATCAGCTCATAACAGGCAATAACGGTAAGCAGTATTCCGGCAATCGGCATGATCACGTTATTCGACAGGTTTCTTATCATGTTGAATATCGCCGGAACGAAATTTGCAGGAGTTGTGCCTACTTCTGCCGTGATCTGCGCTACCTGTGTATTTACATTGTCAAAGGTACCGGTCACGTTATCCATAATGCCTGCTACAAGCATTTCCCTTAGCCAGTCTGTTATCTGCTCAAGTATTCTATCCAATGTTTCCTCCTTCCTTCTAATTTCTCTTTTGGGGCTGAAAAGCCGGGAAAGAGGCGGTTTTTCCGCCTCCCCCTGCCATTAAGGTATTCATTCCCCGGGATTTCTTAGAAGAGACCTGAAAGCACCGGAACAAGCGTGGTTCCGATAAGAGCGATGCCACCTCCGGCCATCAACTGCTTCATACCCTGCGACTTGGATCCGGGGTTATCATTACCGTAACCTTCCATGAGGTTAATGCCGCCCCAAAGGCCTAAACCTGCTCCAACGGCTACGACGAGTGACTGCAAAACTGTGATTGAGCTCTGATAGAATGCCAATGTTATGTAAACCAAAAACGCAGATAATGCCCATGGTTACTGGATTTCTCCGTACAGAAACCGGATATGAAAAGAACCGGATATCATCTTATCGAGGTTCCTTCCAACTGCGTTTTTGGCTTTCCTCCTCTTAAAATGAACCTATCCGGCTCCTGCACAATATAAGTCCTGTTTCAATCGGCATCATCCCGTGTTATACTCAACACAGGCCTTTGTGCCTTCCAGCATCCGGTGCTCATGATTCCAGACAATCAGCACCGGGTGCACCCCTTTTTCAGGACTTATTTACGATATGAAATTGTAGATTTGCCCTGTCAGGTGATCTTATGTGTATCATCTTTCCTCCAACAAAAAAAGGCCGGGGTTAACCGACCTTACATTAGTAGTTTCTTGTATAACTATTACTTTTTGACTTTTGACATCGCTCCCTCCAAATAAAAAGAGAGTTCACGCATGAACTCTCTGGGCCGTGGGCATCTCGAGTTTCCACGGCGCATCCACTACATATAATATAACCATTATTGGCTTTACATACAAGTGTTTTATTTGAAAGGTATAGACAAAACCACATATCAACCCACTTTTATGACCTGAAATTCATCATCAGGCCTTAGTGCTAAATCATGTTTTAAATACTTCTCTACGTCAAACCAGTTTCTTCTGTTGGCATCTGCCGTGTACTTATACTTTGGATGTTTGGTTAAATCATACTTTAGCGAAAGGAATGGCCTTACACCCCGGACCTGGACTATGCATTTGCCGCCATCCATGACCGCAAGCTCATCTATGCTCATAAGGTCATGACCCAGACGCTGGTTATTAAGGTTATAGCTCTGCGAACTGCCCCTTGTCTCCCCGGTAGTATACATATCTATGGTTTCCTTGCCGAGGATGGTATTTAAGTCCTTAAGGGTTGTCTGCTCCGTTCCTCCGAGGAATATCTGAGAATCGCAGTTGCCTATTATCGTATCAGCATTATCCTTATATATGGCCTTAAGCTGTGACTTTGCCTGCAATACAAGAGCTGCTGATATCTCACGGCTCCTTATGGTGGCCATAAGCTTTTCCAGGTTGGGGATCTGTCCGATATTGGCTGCTTCATCAATAAGGCAGCGGACATGGACCTTAAGCCTTCCGTCCCTGCTCGCATCGGCTTTCTCACACAGAAGATTAAAGAGCTGTGTGTAGATCATGCCTATAAGGAAGTTGAAAGTCGGATCGTTATCAGACATTATAAGGAACAATGCTGTCTTCCGGTCTCCAACCATATCAAGGCAGAGCTCATCATATG